>DATNCB010000893.1:0-7154 GCA_035571715.1 Ramlibacter sp. | reverse complement strand
CATCACGCCCGCCGGCTCCGGCTGGCGCGTGGCGACGGGCAGCGGCGCCGTCACAGCCAACAAGGTGATCATCGGCACCCAGGCCTACAGCGGTTTCTTCGCGCCGGAGCTGTGGCCCCGGCTGGCGCGCACGGTGGTGCCGGTGCGCTCGTACCAGATGGCGACGACCCCGCTCGCGCCGGCACTGCGGCGGCGCATCCTGCCGCAGAACCACACCATGTCGGATACGCATGGGGACTTGTATTTCTGCCATTTCGACAGCGCCGGCCGGCTGGTGACCGGCGGTGCGCTGATGTTCCACCACGACTATGAGCAGCGTCTGAAGCAACGGATCGGTGCGCGCATGGCCATGCTGTTTCCGGCCCTGCGCGAAGCGGGCCCACTGCAGTTCGAGCATGTCTGGCACGGCAAGATTGCGATGACAGTGGATGCGCTGCCGCACGTCCACAAGCTGGCGCACGGCGTCTATGCCTGGCTGGGCGACAACGGGCGCGGCGTGGCATTGGCGGTGGCCTTGGGCGGCGTGCTGGCGGACGCCGCGCGCGGCTTGCCCGAGGCGACGCTGCCGTTGCCGTTCGTGCCGCTCGCGCCGTTGCCCATGCACACGATGCTCGCCAGGAACGCGCTGCTGGCCCTGGCCGGCTATCGTTGGCACGACCGCTTCGGTTGAATCGTCAAAGGACACGTCCCCATGCGCAAACATCTGCAGGGCATCGACCATGTCGTGATCGCCGTGGGCGACATGGAGCGAGCCGCGGCAAACTTCGGCCGCTTCGGTTTCACGCTGACGCCGCGCGGCCGCCACACCACGGGTTCGGAGAATCACTGCATCATGTTCGAGCGTGATTATTTCGAGCTGCTGAGCGTGCCGGTGGCCCATCCGGTCACCCGCTACTACCAGGAATTTCTCGGGCGCGGCGACGGCCTGGCCGCGCTCGCACTGGCCACCGACGATGCGCGCGGTTTCCACGACGAACTCGCCGCCGACCGCATCCCGGTCGATCCCCCGGTGGATTTCTCGCGCCCGGTGCAACTGGCCGATCGTGTGGCGGACGCCGCGTTCCGGATCACGCAGGTCGCCCCTGAGGCAACGCCTGCCGGCCGCGTCTTCGCGTGCCAGCATTTCACCCGTGACGTGGTCTGGCGGCCGGAATACCAGCAGCACGCGAACCGGGTGCTGGGACTGGCGCGCTTCGTCGCGGTGGCCGATCCGGCGCAGCTACATCAGCTGGCCGGACGTTATGCGTCGATCTTTGCGGTTGCGCCGCGACCCGGCACGCTCGGCGCCGCGCCGTGCTTCGATGTCGATACCGGGAACACGCCGCTGACCTTCACCACGGCCGCCGGCTTGGCGCAGCTGTTGCCCGGCCTGGGGCCGGTGACGCGGCCGCAACCGTGCTTCGCCGCGCTGTACTTCCGCAGCGCCAGCCTCGCTGCCGTGCGCGAGCTGCTGCGCGCCAACGCCGTGCCCTGCATCGAAGTCTCGCCGCAAGCCATCGCGATTGCGCCCGAGCACGGCCACGGCGTCGCGCTGGTATTCAGCGAGTAGAAGAATTCAAAAGGCGCCTGGTTCTATCATTGCGCATGCTCACTCTTTACTACGCGCCCGGCACCTGTGCCTTGGCGTCCCATCTCGCGCTTGAATACGCTGGCGCCCGCTACGAAACCGTCCGGCTCGATTTCGGCAAGAAACAGCAGCGCTCGCCCGAGTACCTGCGGATCAACCCCAAGGGCCGCGTCCCGGCTCTGGTCACCGACCAAGGCATCCTGACCGAAACGCCTGCGCTGCTGCTGTTCATCAGCCAGACCTTCCCGCAAGCGAGCCTGGCGCCACTGGAGGACCCGTTCCTGCTGGCGCGCGCCAACGAGTTCAACAGCTATTTGTGCTCAACCGTGCACGTCGCGCATGCGCACCGCGTGCGCGCCTACCGCTGGGTGGACGACGCGCAGGCGATCGAGGCGATCAGGAAGAAGGTACCCCAGACCGTGGGCGAGAGCTTCGAGTTGATCGAGAGCGAAATGCTCAAGGGTCCGTGGGTACTGGGCGAGCGCTTCAGCATCTGTGACATGTACTTGTTCACCCTGGCCCAATGGCTCGAGGCGGACGGCGTCGATCCCAACCGCTTTCCCAAAGTGGCCGATCACCGGCGGCGGATGTCGGCGGATCCGGTCGTGGTCCGGGTCCTCGCAGCGCAAAACGCACTGGGATAGATCGGCGTCGGGCGTCCAGCGAACCGCGTCACTTCAAGTGGCTGTGGAGTTGCTTCAGGTCCTGGGCGAAGTCGACCGCGCTGATTTTTCCGGCATCGAGCCTGAGGACGGTCACCGCGCCAAGCTTTCTCGGCAGACTCGCCGTTTCTTTCGCGTCCCTGATCAACGCAACCGAGTAGGCCTCTTGCCGCATCTTCGGGACTGCAAAGACGCTGCTGACGAGGCCCGGCATGCCACTGATGTCGGCGATGTAGACGGCTTTTCTGTCCTTCAGGCTGGTAGCAGGCAGGGTTGCAAGCGCATTGGTCATCAGGCGACTGCCGTCCATTTCGGCAGTGAAGAAGATCAGCCTCGTATCCGGTGCGATCGCCACAGGCTTTTCATGCTGATCCTTCAGATTGATGGCAGGCACCGAGTCGCCCGGTTGCAGCGCGGCTGCCGTGGCGAGCATGTGAGCAACCAGAAGCACGGGTAGCAGAATCCGTTTCACGTCATGTTCCTCTGCACGAATAGGGACTGGGACAGCCCAAGGCTAGCGCGCGCCCGGTCCCCGGCGCTTGATGTGGATCAGCCGTGAAAAGGATGCGAAGAGAGGTGACCTAGATCAGCAGCGCCACCAGGATCGCGATCAGCAGGATGAGGATCAGGTCGTTGTTGCTCAGGGCTCCGCCGGCCGGCATCGCGTCGATGCGTTGCGCCAGCGCGTGGACTTCTTCCTCGGTGAGTGCCGCAACGCGGTCCTTGGCGACCAGGCCGCTCACCCCCATCGCCTGCAGCCTTTCCTTGACGTTGGCGCGGTCGACGAAGCTTTGAACCTTGGCCCTGTCCTGCTCGGCCTGGCTCGGCTCCGACAGGCGGTCGGCGGTGATCATTTCCGCACGAACGATTGAAGTCTGGGCGATCATCGCAGTGGCAAAGATCGCGATCAGGCCGCGCGCAAGCAGAGTGGTTTTCTTCATGGAAGGCTCTCTTCTTTTGTCAAAGGGAAATCGATATTAGTGCGGCGTTCCCGCGCTGTCGAGGCTCAGCTCGGCACCGGGAGCAACTCGTGTCATGGTCGAGATCGGCCTGCTCGACAGGCAGGCAGCGTGTCCGGCCTTATTGCCCGGGACGCAGCGGAACCGGGTCCACCGATGCGGTCCATGGCGAGGGATCCGCGTCGGGGCCGGCATCCTCGTCACACCCGCCCATGCAGAGCGCACCGACCAACACCGCCACTGCGAAGACAACTCGCGCGACGACCGCCGGTCCATTGCCTGAAGCCATGTATTCCTCCTCGAGCTCAGCAATACGATTGTGGGAGGCAATGGGGATTTGGAAACGTCACCAGCTGCAAAAGCCTGCCGCCAAGTGCGTCCGTCACTGCCGTCGCCCGCTTGTCCGATACTTGACTCATGAAACCATTTCGCATCGGGTCGGGCGCCGGTTACTCCGGCGACCGGATCGATCCTGCACTGGACCTGGCTGAGCGCGGCGAGCTCGATGCGCTGGTCTTCGAGTGTCTGGCCGAACGCACCATCGCCCTCGCGCAACTGCGGCGCAGCCACGATCCGCAGCTCGGCTACGACCCGATGCTGAAGGAGCGCATGCGCGCCGTGCTGCCGGCTTGCGCGCGGCAGGGATTCAAGATCATCACCAACATGGGAGCGGCCCATCCCCGCGCCGCCGGCCAGGCGGTGCTGGAGACCGCACGCGAGCTGAGGCTTCCCGGCCTTCGCGTGGCGGTGGTGACGGGCGACGACGTGTTGCCTTGGATGCGCGAACACGACGTGCCGCTGCTGGACTCGGACCAGACAGTGCGCAGCCTGGACGGCCATCTGATCTCGGCCAACGCCTACCTCGGCGCGGAGGCCATGCTGCCGGCACTGCAATCGGGCGCCGACGTCGTGATCACGGGACGGGTGGCTGATCCGGCGCTGTTCCTCGCGCCGCTGATGCACCACTTTGGCTGGAAGGCGAACGACTGGCAGCGCCTGGGGCAGGGAATCGTCGTCGGTCATCTACTCGAGTGCGCGGCCCAGGTCAGCGGCGGCTACATCGCCGACCCGGGCCATGTGGACGTGCCCCGGCTGGCGGACGTGGGCTTCCCGCTGGCCGAAGTGCAGGCGGACGGCCGCGCGGTGATCACCAAGCTGGAGGGCACGGGCGGACGTGTCGATCGCCTCACCTGCACCGCGCAGCTGCTCTATGAACTGGAAGATCCGGGCCGCTATCTGCAGCCGGATGTGGTGGCGGATTTTTCCGGCGTTCGGCTGCGCGAGGTAGGGCCGGACCGCGTCGCGGTCGAAGGCGCCACCGGTCATCCGCGGCCGGACCAGTTGAAGGTGACGCTGGGTTATCGCGAAGGCTTCATCGGCGAGGGACAGATCTCCTATGCCGGGCCCGGAGCGCGTGCGCGCGGCGAGTTGGCGCTCACCATCTTGCAGCGCCGGCTCGAACTGCTGGGGCTGGACGCGCTGGAGCATCGCGCCGAGATGATCGGCGTGAACGCCATGCACGGCCCTTGGCTGGGCGCGGACCGTGAGCCCTACGAGGTGCGCGTGCGCCTCGCGGTGCGAACGGCCACGCGCGCGCAAGCGGAACTGGTGGGACAGGAGGTGGAAGCGCTGTACCTCAATGGGCCGGCGGGCGGCGGCGGCGTGACGCAGTCAGTGCGCGAAGTCGTCGCGGCGGCCTCGGCGCTGATCCCGCGCGAAGCAATCCACACCGAATACCACATTCTGGAGCTGTGAAATGAAAGTGCACGACATCGCATTGGCCCGCTCGGGCGACAAGGGCAACCGCGCGACGCTCAGCGTGATCGCGCACGACCCCAAGAATTACCCGCTGCTGGAACGCGTGCTGACGATCGATCGCGTGCAAGAGCATTACCGCGACGTCGTGCGCGGCGCGATCCAACGCTATCCGCTGCCGCACCTGGGCGCTTTGCAGTTCGTCATGAACGATGCGCTGGCAGGCGGCGTCACCCGTTCACTGGCGCTCGATGCGCACGGCAAGACCTTGAGCGCCGCCGTTCTCGACATCGAGCTGGACGAGAACGTGGCCTAAACTCGTCATACAACTTCGAAGGAGTTCCTCCATGCGCTTTGCTTTCCGTTGGCTCGCCGTGCTGTCAGGCGCCATGCTTTTCAGCTCGGTGGCACTGGCCCAGGCTTATCCCAACAAACCCATCAAGGCCGTCGTTCCGTTTGCCGCCGGCAGCGCCACCGACCAGATCGGCCGTGCCTTCGCGTCGAAGATGTCCGAGACGCTGGGGCAGCCGATCGTGGTGGACAACAAGGCCGGCGTGAACGGCATGCTGGGCGCCGATGCCGTTGCCAAGTCGCCGCCCGACGGCTACACGATCCTGATCGGAACCAACAGCACCAACGCGGCGCTCAAGAGTCTGATGAAGAAGCTGCCGTACGACCAGGACACGGCCTTCGTGCCGGTGGCGTACATGGGGTCGGTGCCGCTGATCGTGGCCGTCAACAACGAGGTGCCGGCCAAGACGCTGCGCGAGTTTGTCGACCTGGCCAAGGCCAAGCCGGGCTATGTCACCTTCGCCAGTGCCAGCACTTCGCAACTGGTGTCCAGTGAAATGATGGCCGGCATGGCGGGCGTCAAGATGACCAATGTGCCGTACAAGAGCGGCCCGGCCGCGATGACCGACCTGATCGGCGGCCAGGTGATGATGTTCACCGCCGACTTCGCCGTCATGCTGCCGCAGGTCAAGTCCGGCAAGATCCGCGGCCTGGCCGTGACATCGACCAAGCGCTCGCCCGCTATTCCCGAACTGCCCACGGTCAACGAGGCGCTGGGCCTGAAGGACTACGAGCTGATCGCCTACTTCGCCGTGTTCGCGCCGGCGGGCACGCCACACGAAATCGTCGCCAAGCTCAATGCCGCCGTGAACGCCGCGGCGCAGAGCAAGGACATCCAGGAGAAATTCGCGGCGATCGGTTTCACCGTGGATCCGGGGACGCCGGAAGCGCTGGCCCAGCGCAGCAAGGCGGAAACCGCCAAGTGGGCCAAGGCGATCAAGGACGCGAAGATCGAGCCGCAGTAGGCGCCGTTGTAGCGCGCCGGCCTTGGCGCCTTATTTGACCAGGGGCGGAATCGGGATCATCCCCGTGAAGACATAGGCCTGCAGCATCGCGATGACCCCGATCACCGCCGCTCCGGCAATCGAATGCCAGAACACGGTGCGGAAGATCGGTCCCAGCGCGAACGCCCGCTCCTTCGGATCGTCGTAGCAGGCTGCACACGCGACCATGATCGATTGGGCGTCGATCATCTTGCCCATCACGCCGCCGGTCGAGTTGGTGGCGACGACCAGGATCTCGTTGAGGTGAAGCTGCTGCGCCGTGATGCGCTGCAGGCTGCCGAACAGGGCGTTCGATGCGGTGTCGGAACCGGTGAGGAACACGCCCAGCCAGCCCAGGTACGCGCCGAAGAACGGGTAGAAGAAACCGGCTCCGGTAAACGCCAGGCCCAGCACCGCGTCGGTGCCCGAGTAACGGGTCAGGAAGCCGAGGCCCAGCACTTGCGCGATCACGAGCACCGGAATCTTCATCCGGTGCATGGTCTGCATGAAAGAGTCTTTCCACTGCGTTGCGCTCAGCTTCAGGACCAGCCCGGAAAGGATCGCCGCCACAAATACGCCTGTGCCGGCGGCAGACAGCCAGTTGATCGCGAAGCGCGCCGCTTCGGGCTTGGCGTTGATGGCAGCCACCGGCGGCATCCGCTGGACCAGGTTGTGCAGCGCCGGCATGTCCCAGACCGGCAGCGACAGCGTCCCGCCGAAGGTCGAGCCGAGCAGTGTCGTGGTGAACTTGTACCCGGCGAACAGGTTGTTCAGATAGACCTTGAATTGCGGGACGCCCCACAGTGCGCAGCAGGCAATCAGGATCACCCACGGCATCCAGGCGTAGGCGGTTTCGCCGGCGGTGTACTTGTATTTC
>DATNCB010000892.1:0-7164 GCA_035571715.1 Ramlibacter sp. | reverse complement strand
AGCTCGACCAGTGCGATCTCGGCGCGGTACAGCTCCCAGTTGCTGGTGAAGATGCCGCCGTCCTTGTTGCTGTCGCTATAGCCCAGCATGATGTCCTGCTCGGCGCCGGAACGTTGCACCAGTGCGGCGATGCCCGGCAGGGCGTAGAACTCGCTCATGATCGGAGCGGCGTTGCGCAGGTCCTCGATGGTTTCGAACAAGGGCACGACGATCAGGTCGGCCACGGCCTGGTCGTCGAGCGTCCCCGTCAGCAGGCCCACTTCCTTTTGCAGCAACAGCACTTCGAGCAAGTCGCTGGCAGTTTCCGTGTGGCTGATGATGTAGTGGCGGATCGCCTGCACTCCGAAGCGCTCGCGAATGCGCAGGGCAGTCTCGAAGATCGCCAGTTCGGCGCGGGTGTGTTCGCCGTAGCGGCCGCCGATCACACGCAGCGGCCGCGCATCCGCCAGCAGCTTGAGCAGGAGCGTGAGCCGGGCCGCCTCCGGCAGCCTGGCGTAATGCGGCTCGATCCGTGCGATCGCCAGCAGTTCAGCCACCACGGCTTCGTGCTGGTCGGAGCTTTGCCGCAGATCGACCGTGGCCAGGTGAAAACCGAAAACTTCCACGGCGCGGATCAGCGGGTGCAGGCGCTGCTGCACCAGGGCTGCTCCATGGTGGGCCAGCAGCGAGTCTTCGATCGTGCGCAGGTTGGCCAGGAAGTCCTCGGCGCGCAGATAAGAGTTTTGCGGCGCCACCGCGTGGCGGGCCGCCTCGCCGCCGGTGAATTCCTTGAGCGTGGCGGCCAGCCGCGAGTACACACCGGTCAGGGCCCGCCGATAGGGCTCGTCCAGCCGGTGCTCGTTGGCATCGGGCGAACTGTCGGCCAGTGCCCGCATGGCCGGCGTGACCTCCACCAGCAGCGCCGACAAGGACAGCTCGGCGCCCAGGTAGTGCACCTCGGTGAGGTAGTGGCGCAGGGCGATCTCACACTGCCGCCGCAGCGCGTACTCCAGGGTCTGGGCACTCACGTTCGGATTGCCGTCGCGGTCACCGCCGATCCACTGGCCCATGCGCAGGAAGCTCGCCACCGGATGCTGGCCCAGCTCGTGCTCCAGGTCGGCGTAGATCTTCGGGATCTCGCGCAGGAACGTCGTCTCGTAATAGCTCAGCGCGTTTTCGATTTCATCGGCCACCGTCAGCTTGGTGAAGCGCAGCAATCGCGTCTGCCACAGCTGCAGCACGCGTGCGCGGATGTTGATCTCGTTGACCGCGAGTTCGCGCGGTGCCAGCGCGTCCTTGGGCAGGGCGTGGGCCTTGATCTCGTCGCGCTGGGTCAGCAGGTTGGCGATGCCGCGCTCCGCATCCAGGATGCTCTTGCGCTGGACTTCGGTTGGATGGGCGGTGAGCACGGGGGAAACATAGCTGTGCGCCAATGTCTGCGCCACCGCCTTGGCGCCGATGCCCGCCCAGCGCAGCCGCGCCAGCGCCACCTCGATACTGCCTTCCTGGGTGTCGCCGGCCCGCTCGTGGATGGCGCGCCGGCGAATGTGATGGCGGTCCTCGGCCAGATTGGCCAGGTGGCTGAAATAGGTAAAGGCGCGGATCACGCTCACCGTCTGCCCACCGGACAGCGACTTCAGCAGGGTCTTCAAGGCCTTGTCGGCCTCATCGTCGGCGTCCCGCCGAAATGCGACCGACAGCTTGCGGATGCGCTCCACCAGTTCGAAAGCCTCCACGCCCTCCTGGTCGCGGATCACGTCGCCCAGGATCCGGCCCAGCAGACGGATGTCCTCCATCAGGGGGCGTTCATTTTCCTTGGCGCGCCGCGAAGGCGATTCGGCGTTTGGCGGCATGGCGGGCTTTTAGTCAGTTGAGAACAGAGCTGAAGGTCTGTCCTGCAAGGTCTCAGCATTGCGTGCATGCTAGCATCGTCCCTTCCCCGAATTACCAGCAGGTCACGACATTGAGCAAGCTAGTCATCGCCACCCGTGAAAGCCGCCTGGCCATGTGGCAGGCCGAGCACGTGAAAGCGTTGCTCGAACAGCGCGGCCATCAAGTTTCGCTGCTGGGAATGACGACACGCGGCGACCAGATTCTGGACCGCAGCCTGAGCAAGGTGGGCGGCAAAGGCCTGTTCGTCAAGGAGCTGGAAGTCGCGCTGGAGGAAGGTCATGCCGACCTCGCGGTGCATTCGCTCAAGGACGTGCCGATGGACCTGCCCGAAGGGTTCGCCCTGGGCTGCGTGATGGAGCGCGAGGATCCGCGCGATGCCTTCGTCTCCAGCCGTTTCGCCGCCTTCACCGACTTGCCGCAGGGCGCCGTGGTCGGCACCTCCAGCCTGCGCCGCGTCGTGCTGCTGCGTTCGATGCGGCCGGACCTGAAGATCGAGCCGCTGCGGGGTAACCTCGACACCCGTTTGCGCAAGCTCGACGAAGGCCATTACGACGGCATCGTGCTGGCTGCTGCGGGGCTCAAGCGCCTGGGACTGGGCGGGCGGATCGCGCAAGTGTTCGAGCCGGAGCAGATGCTGCCTTCCGCGGGACAGGGCGCCCTGGGCATCGAGGTGCGCGCCCACCGCGCCGACCTTTTCGACGTGCTGGCGCCGCTCGTGCACCAAACCACCTGGCTGGCGGTCGCAGCCGAACGCGCCGTCAGCCGTGCCATGGGCGGCAGTTGTTCGATGCCGCTGGCCGCCTATGCCACGTTTTCGGGCGAGTACCTGCAATTGCGCGCGGCCTGGGGCGAGCCGGAGGGCTCCAGCGCATTGGTCCGCGCGCAGTCCGCCGCCGCGGCGGCCGACCTGGAGCAAGCGGCAGAACTGGGCACCGGCGTCGCGGCGCGGCTGCGCGCCGGCGGTGCCCACTGACGCCCACGGCGTCATGCGTGTTCTCGTCACGCGGCCCGAAAGCGAGGCGCGGCGCTGGGTCGAGGAACTGCGCCGCAGAGGCCTGGACGCGCAGTCGCTGCCGCTGATCGAGATCGCGCCGGTTGCCGGCGGCGCCGCGATTGCGTTGGCGTGGCAGCAGCTGGATCGGTTCCGCGCCGCGATGTTCGTCAGCGGCAACGCGGTGCGGTATTTCTTCGGCCAGAAGCCGGCCGGCGCGCACTGGCCGGCGCAAGTCCGCGCCTGGTCGCCGGGAGCGGGAACGCGTGACGCGCTGCTTGCGGCCGGCGTGGACGCCAAGCTGGTCGACGCACCGCCGCCGGACGCTGCGCAATTCGATTCCGAGACGCTCTGGCAGCAGGTGGCGAGCCAGGTCGCCGCCGGCGACCGCGTGCTGATCGTGCGCGGCGGCGATGCCCAGGGAAGCAGCAGCGGCCGGGACTGGCTGGCCGACCAGTTGGTCGCGGCTGGGGCGCAAGTGGAATTCGTCGTTGCGTACCGGCGCCAGCCGCCTCGACTCAGCGAAGAGCAGCTCGCTTATGCGAGGCAGTCCACCTCAGGCGACGGCTGCGTCTGGCTCTTCAGCAGCTCGCAGGCCATCGCGCATCTGCAAGGGTTGTTGCCTGGCCATGATTGGGCGCACGGCCGCGCCGTGGCCACACACGCGCGCATCGCCAAGGCGGCGCGCGGGGCGGGATTCGGTGTTGTTTGCGAGTCACGACCCTCGATGGACGCCGTGGTGGCGGCCCTAGAATCAATTCGATGAGTTCAGAGCCCTCGAGTCCGCCACCTGCCGTCGATAGCCAGCTCCCCGCATTGGACGTTGCCGCTGCGCAGGAGCAGCCGCAGCCGCGGGGCGTGCTGCTGCCGCGAGGTGTGATGTATGTGTTTCTCGCCGTCGCCGCGCTGGCGTTGGCGCTCAGTGTGATGCTGTGGCAGAAGCTGTCGACGATCCAGGAACAGCTGGCGCGACAAAGCCAGGAGGCCGGCGGTAACGCGATCGAGGCGCGTGCACTTGCCCGGCAGGCGCAGGAGGTGGCGCGGGAAACTGCGGCGCGCCAGGCGCTGACCGACACGCGGCTGGGCGAAGTGGCCTTGCAGCGCACCCAGGTTGAGGAATTGATTCAAAGCCTGTCGCGCTCTCGCGATGAAAACCTCGTAGTCGATATCGAGTCGGCCCTGCGACTGGCCCAGCAGCAGGCCCAGCTGACCGGCAGCGCCGAGCCATTGCTGGCCGAGCTGCGCAGCGCCGACAAACGTCTGGAGCGCGCTGCCCAGCCACGGCTGCAACGCGTGCGTGCCGCAGTGGCGCGCGATATCGACCGCATCCGGGCCGCCAGCGTGACCGACGTGCCCGGCCTGCTGGTCAAGCTGGACGAGTTGGCGCGCTCTGTGGATGAGCTACCGCTCGCGAACGCGGTTGCCACTGCGGGTACCCCGGCGACGCCGCGCAAGCAGAACGTACCCGCGCGCCTTGCCTGGTGGGAAGGCATCCTGGGCGATATCCGCGAGGAGGCACGCAGCCTGGTGCGGGTCAGCCGGGTGGATCAGCCCGAAGCCGTGCTGCTGGCTCCCGAGCAGGCCTTCTTCCTGCGCGAAAACCTCAAGTTCAAGCTGCTCAATGCCCGACTGGGGCTGTTGGCGCGCCAGACTGATTCGGCGCGGGCCGACATCGCCGCGGCGACGATGGCGTTGCGCAAGTACTTCGATCCGGCTGCGCGCAGGACCCAAGTCGCCACCGCGCTGCTCCAGCAGGTGCAGGGCCAGCTGCGCACCGTCGAATTACCGCGCATCGACGAAACGCTGGCGGTGCTGGCCACCGCGGCGGCGGGTCGCTAGCATGCGCGCGGCTCTCTGGCTCCTGGCCCTGTTCGGTGTGGCCGTCGCGATTGCGCTGTTCGCGGGCAACAACCAGGGCACCGTCACCTTGTTCTGGCCGCCGTACCGGGTGGACCTGTCGCTGAACCTGGTGGTGCTGCTGCTGTTTGCGGCTTTCGTGTTCCTGCATGCCGCACTCGGAGCGCTGGCGGCCCTGTTCGACCTGCCGCGCCAGGCCTTGCGCTGGCGTTCGCTGCAGAAAGAGCGTGCCATGCATGGCTCACTGCTCGATGCGTTCTCGCACCTGCTGGCCGGCCGCTTCATTCGCGCCCGCAAGTCGGCGGAGGCGGCGATCGGCCAGGAAAAATCGCTGGCGACCGGAGGGCAGCGGCCGGCCAACGCGGCGCAACTGAGCACGCTCGCTCACCTGCTGGCAGCGGAGAGCGCGCAGGCGTTGCAGGACAGGCCGGCGCGCGAACAACACCTGAAACTGGCGCTGGAGCAGGCTTCCTCGCGCGACGCGCAGGAAACGCACGAGGGCGCCTTGATGCGCGCGGCTCGCTGGTCGCTGGATGATCGCGAGCCGCAAACCGCGATGGCCTGGCTGAAGGGGTTGCCGCAGGGCGCGGCGCGGCGCACGATCGCGCTGCGCATGAAACTGAAGGCGGCGCGCCTGAGCCAACAGACCGCCGAGGCGCTCGAGACCGCCCGCCTGCTGTCCAAGCACCGGGCCTTTTCCGCCGGCGCGGCCGAGAGCATCGTGCGCGGCCTCGCAATCGATCTGCTCAACGGCGCGCATGATGTCGCCCAGTTGCAGCGCGCCTGGAATTTACTGGAGCCCGGCGAGCGCCTGATGCCCGAGCTGGCGATTCACGCGGCGCAGCGGCTCACGACGCTCGGTGGCGATGCGCAGCTCGCGCGCGACTGGTTGCTGCCGGTGTGGGAACGCCAGTCGGCACTGGACGACAACCTGAAAGTGAAGCTGGTCGGTGCGCTGGAAGCCGGCCTGGACAGCTTCGACGCCACCTGGCTGGCGCGCATCGAAGCGGCGCAAAAAGCCGATCCGCGCGAGGCGACGCTGCAATACCTGGCCGGCATGGCCTGCATGAAACGCCAGCTCTGGGGCAAGGCGCAGCAGCTCATGAGCCAGGCGTCGATCGGGCTGAAGGATGCGAAGCTGCACCGCAACGCCTGGCGCGCGTTGGCGTTGCTGGCCGAGGAACGCGGCGACGACGAAACCGCAGCCCGGGCCTGGAAGCGCGCGGCCGGCGAGTAGACCCCGGCCACGCCAGTTTTTTCTATTGCAGCGGCAGGCTGCCCTGCTCGAAGGGCAGCTTCAGCTCGCGCAAGTCGCGCTTGGTTTCCACCAGCACCAGCGGGCCCTCGTCAATGACGATCGCCGGCGGCCGCTCGCGCGGCACGCGCGCCGGCTTCGGCTCGGCCGCGATAGCCGCCTGCACGGCCGCGATCTTCCCGGCGTCCGAATTGACCCATTGCAGGCCGGAGCCTTCGGCGACGTGCGCCAGTTCATCGACCGGCAACTGGAACGGCTGGACCTTGGGCAGGGGCGCCTTTGCCGGCGCAGCCGGCACGGCGGGCCTGACGGAGGGGGCGGCCGCAGGCGCGGCTGCGGCTTGCGATTCCGTTTCGTCTTTCACGAAACCGGTCGGGTAGCGCGTGCGCTCACCCGGTTCGGGCTCAGCCTCCCCGATCGGGGCGGCAACGGGTGCTTCGACCCCTTCCTCGCGCGGCTGACGCTCGCCACGTTCGCGGCGATCCCGGCCGTAACGGTCGCGCGAGCGGCGGTCGCGCCGCTCTTCGCCGTCCTGCGTGTCGGCCGGCCGCGCGTCTTGGTGGGTGTGGGACTCGAGCACGGCGTCGGCTGCGGGCGCATGCTGGTCGCCCATGTCGGTGACGAGCCCGACGGAAGTCGCGGCGCCTGCCAGGGCCGCGGCTTCGGCGCCCTCGCCGGTGGCTGCCGCCTCGCGCGGGCCGCGGTCGCTTCGGCGTTCACCGCGGCGCCCATCACCGCGCTCGCGCCGGCCTTCGCCGCGTTCGCCGCGTTCGCTGCGCGGCGCACGGTCCTGGCGCTGTTCCGCGCCTGCGCCCTCGGCGCCGTCTGCGCCAGCCTGCAGGTTTGCGGCCGTGGCTTCAGCGCTGACGCGCGGCTCGCCGTCGCGGCGCTCTCGCGGTCCCTGGCGTTCACCTCGGCCTTCACCTCGGCCTTCACCTCGGCCTTCGCGGTCGCCGCGACCTTCGCCGCGCTCGCGGCCGTCACCGCGCTCCTGGCGCTCGCCGCGACGCTGCTCGCCGTCACGCTGGCGGCCGCCTTCGCCGCGTTGCTCGCCATCGCGCCCGCGCGCACCTTCGGCGGTGCGCGGCTGGCCATCGGCGGCCTCGGCGCGGACTTCGCGCTCGCGGCGCTGCTCGCCGTCGCGGCCGCGTCCTTCACCACGGCGTCCATCACGGCGTTCGCCGTCGCG
>DATNCB010000891.1:0-1947 GCA_035571715.1 Ramlibacter sp. | reverse complement strand
CCACAGCACGCGATGCGAATCGGCCGGCGGCACCGCGATCTTCTTGCCGATCAGGTCTTTCGGCGACTTGATGTTGGCCTCCTTGCGGAAGAACAGGTTGTTGCCGGCCTTGTCGTAGACCACGGCGACCATCTTCAGGTTCGCTCCCTTGCTGATGGCGGTCAGGACGGTCGGCGCGTCGGAGATGCCGACTTCGGCCTGCCCGAGGTCGACCTTCTTCGCGCTGTCGGCGGAACCGCTGCCGCGCAGCACTGTAAGGTCGATGCCTTCCTGCTTGTAGTAGCCCTTCTTCATCGCCAGGTAGATCGGCGAGTGGTCCGCCAGGTGGAACCAGTTCAGTTGCAGCGTCACCTTGTCCTGCGCCGCCGCGGAAAACGGGGTAAGCAGTGCGGTGAAAAGGGCCGCGGCCGCGAGCAGCGGGCCGACGCGAAGCGATACCAGGCTCATGTTATGTCCTTGACGATGTTGAAACTTCAGACGGCTTTCATCCTGTCGTATTCTCACGTTGCGCCCAGGGCGCGACGATCCGCTCCACGGCCACGACCACACCGTAGAGCGCCAGACCCATCACGGAAATCAGGACCAGCGACGCGAAGATCGATGCGGTCTGCATCGTGACGCCGCCGGTGATGATGAGGGAACCCAAGCCGCGTTCCGAAGCGACGAACTCGCCGACCAGGGCGCCGATCACGCTCATCGTCGCGTTGAGCTTCAGGCCGACGAAGATGTAGGGCACCGCATTCGGAAACCGGATCTTCTTCAACACCTGCCAGCGGCTCGCCTTGAGCGTGCGCACCAGGTCCAGCATCTCGGGATCAGCGCTGGCCAGGCCGACGGCGGTGTTGACGACCATCGGAAAGAACGCGATGGTCGTGCCGATCACGATGTTGGGCCAGATGCCGTAGCCGAGCCAGACCACGAACAGCGGCGCCAGCGCGATTTTCGGCAAGGTGTTGAACAGCACCAGCACGGGCATCACGGTGCGCATCAGCAAGTCGTTCCAGGCGATCACGATGGCGAGCAGCACCCCCAGCACCGCCGACAGCGCGAACGCGCCGAGCACCGCGTAAAACGTTGCCAGGAAATTCGCTGTCCACCGGTAGTTCGCATCCGCCAGCGTACGCACCGCCTGCAGCGGCGTGGGCAGGATGTACTCCTTGACCCCGAGCAGCACGACGCCCACCTGCCAGATCACCAGCAGGGCCAGCATGACCACCAGGCTGGGCACGTAGTAGCCGACGCGGGTGCGCAGCCGGGCGCCGGCGCTCGGCTCCGTGGCATGGGCGGACTTCGTTGCGGCCAGGACGGACGGGCTGCTCATTCCATGCCGAGCAGGCGGTAAATGCGGCGCGTGTAGATTCCGAAGGCCTCGGACGTCTTCATGTCGAGCGTGCGCGGATGTGGCAGGTCGATGTCGAAGTTGTCTGCCATGCGGGCCGGTCCTGCGGTGAAGACCACCACGCGCGAGCCGAGGAACACCGCTTCCGAGATGCCGTGGGTCACGAACAGGATGGTCTTGCCAGCCTCCTTCCAGATGCGCAGCAGTTCCAGGTTCATCTTCTCGCGCGTCAACGCATCGAGCGCACCGAAAGGTTCGTCCATCAGCACCAGCTTCGGATCGTGGATCAGCGACCGCGCGATCGCCGCGCGCTGCTGCATGCCGCCGGAAAGCTCGTAGGGATACTTGTCCTCATAGCCGGCGAGGCCGACCAGCGCCAGCAGGTCGCGCGCACGCTCCCTGGCGGCGGCCATGGGGATCCCGAGCAGTTCGGCCGGCAGCAGCACGTTCGCAAGGATGCGGCGCCATTTCAGCAGCAGCGGGGCCTGGAATACCATGCCGATGTCGCGCGCCGGGTCGAACGGGTGCGACGGCGAGCCGATCCGCACCGTGCCCTCGTCGTGCCCGTGCAGGCCGGCCAGGATCTTCAGCAGGGTGGACTTGCCGCA
>DATNCB010000890.1:0-1893 GCA_035571715.1 Ramlibacter sp. | reverse complement strand
ACGTGCACGATCAGCGGGTGATCACTGGGCCGGCCCTTGGCCGCGAAGATTTTTGCCACCGCTTCCTCGCTGGCCGCGTCGGCGCCCAGGCCATAAACCGTTTCGGTCGGAAAGGCGACCAGCTCACCGGCGGCCAGCGCGTGCGCGGCCTGCTCGATCGCAGCGGATGAGGCGCCGGCCAGGATCATTGGCAGGCCGGCCTCAAAACGGCTCGATGCCCAGCAGACCGGCAGCCTTCATCGCGGTAGCGCGCACCGCCTCCACCGTCGGGCCGGTGATCGTGAGATGGCCCATCTTGCGGCCCTTGCGCGGACTGAGCTTGCCGTACAGGTGCAGGTGCGCGCCGGGAAGCGCCAGCACCCCGTCCCAGGGCGGCGTGCCTTCGGCGTCGCCTCGCGCGAACCACAGCTCGCCCAGCAGGTTGAGCATGATGGCCGGGCTGTGCTGGCGCGGAGTGGGCAGCGGCAGACCGGCCAGCGCGCGAACCTGCAGCTCGAATTGCGATACATCGCAGGCGTCGATGCTGTAGTGGCCGCTGTTGTGCGGCCGGGGCGCCATCTCGTTGGCCACCAGCGACCCATCGCGCAGCACGAAGAACTCGATGCACAGCACACCGACATACGCGAGCCCTTCCGCGACGGCCTTGGCCGCGGCGACTGCCTGGCGAGCTGCGGCCGCCGGCACGCTGTCCGGGTAAGCCTCGGTCGCTGCGAGGATGCCATCGCGGTGCCGGTTCAGCTGCGGCGGCAGGTGCACCATGTGGCCGTCGTGGCCCCGCGCCACGATCACCGAGCATTCGGAGGCCAGCGGCAGCAACTTTTCAAGCACGCAAGGCACCCGTTTGAGCTGCTCCCATGCGGCCTGCAGCTCCTGGCGGTTTTTCACCCGCACCTGGCCCTTGCCGTCATAGCCCAGGCGCGAGGTCTTGAGCAGGCCCGGCAGCAGCTCGGCTTTCGCGGCCTCCAGTTGCTCGGGGCTTTCGATGAGCGCGTACGGCGCGCAGGGGATGCCGCAACGCGCGAAGTGGACCTTCTCCTGGCCCCGGTCCTGCGCAATGGCTACCGCCTCGGCGGCGGGCGCCACCGGCCGGTGGGCGCCTAAAGTCACCAGCGCGGGCGCCGGCACGTTCTCGAACTCGGTCGTGATCGCCGCGCTGCGCTGCATCAGCTGCGCCAGCCCCTGCTCGTCCAGGTAATTGGTCTGGACGTGGTAGTGGCTCACCAAGCCGGCCGGACTGGCCGGATCCGGGTCGAGCACGGCAGTGAAATAGCCCATGCGCTGGGCTGCATGGACGAACATCCGCGCCAGCTGGCCGCCGCCCATGACACCCAGGGTGGCGCCCGGCAGGATGACGGTCATTGCCCCACGCTCCCGTGCGGCGCGGTCGCGGTGGACGGGACGCCGGGCAGGCTCATGTTGCGGGCCGCCTCGGTCTGGCGGGCCCGGTACTCTTCGAGCTTGGCCCGCAGCGCGACGTCCTCGTTGGCCAGCATGGCGACTGCGAACAGGGCCGCGTTGGCCGCGCCCGCGGTGCCGATGGCGAAGGTCGCCACCGGGATGCCTTTGGGCATCTGCACAATGCTGTGCAGCGCGTCCTCGCCCTGCAGATGCTTGCCGGCCACGGGCACGCCCAGCACCGGTACCGTGGTCTTGGCCGCCAGCATGCCCGGCAGGTGGGCAGCGCCCCCGGCACCGGCAATGATGGCCTTGAGGCCGCGCGCGGCCGCGCCCTGCGCGTAAGCGAACATGTCATCCGGCATCCGGTGCGCCGATAGCACGCGGGCGTCATGGGCGATGCCGAATTCCTGGAGAATCGCAACTGCATGCTGCAAAGTATCCCAGTCGCTGCTGGACCCCATCACCACGCCAACCTGTATCGAGCTCATGCGATGC
>DATNCB010000889.1:0-2819 GCA_035571715.1 Ramlibacter sp. | reverse complement strand
GTGGGCAGGTCCCACTTGCCGTTGCCGTCGATCGCCAACGTGACGTCGCCACCGATGGCGCGCCGCACCGCTTCCAGCCGGCGCAGGTCCCGCTCCACCGTCGACCCGACCTTGATCTTGATGCCGGTGAAGCCTTGAGCGACGGCGCCCAGTGCGCCTTCCACCAGCTTGGCGTCGTCGATGCTGAGCCAGCCGATGTCGGTGTTGTAGGCCCTGACCTTGTCGCGGACCTGGCCGCCCAGCAGCTTCCAGAGCGGCACGCCGGCCTGCTTGGCCTTGAGGTCCCACAGCGCAATATCGATAGCGGCCTGCGACAGCGTCGTGATGCCGGCGCGCCCGATCCACTGCAGCGCCGGGTTGCGCGCGAGCTTGAGCCACAGCCGCTGGACATCGCCCGCGTCCTCGCCGATCAAGAGTGGCGCGTGACAGGTGGCGATGCATTGCGTGATGAGCTGGTCGCCGGGCAGCCAGGCATGGGTGCCGGTGAAGCCGAAGCCGGCCAGGCCGTCCTCGGTATCGACGCGGGCTCCGACCACGCCCCAATGCGTGATGCTGTGGGTGCTGTCGGCGATCTGCGAGCCGGTGACCGGGACATGCAGGATGAAAGGCTCGACGGACTTGATTTTCAACATGGCTCCTCGGCAGCAGGGCAAGAGCCGATGTTAGCCCGCGGTGAGTGACCAGGGGGAGGAAAACAGGACAACGGGCGACGCACAGTTTGTCCGTCAGTGCTAGGCTGACGCATCAACTGGCAATTCCGGTCGAATCCGATGCGCACTGTGTTCTCATGGTTGGCCGCCGCCCTGCTGCTCGGCAGCCCGGCTGTTCGTGCCGCGAGCTGGTTCGCGCTGGACACGCTGGGCGCGGGAAGCGGCATGGCCATCGAGGCCGACATCGATTCGCTGCGCCAAAGCAACGCGCGGCGCGAGGTGACGGTGCGCGTCAGCTATCCGGACGCCCGCCGGCACCCCGGGGGTGCATGGTATCGATCGGTCGTGGCCACGGTGGAGTTCGAGTGCGACGGGCAGCAAGTGGACTACCGGGATGCAGTCTTCTATGCCAAAGCCAAAGGCCGCGGCGCCGTCTCGACGCGGGAGAGCGGCCGGCTCGCGACATCCGACGCTGCCGGGGAGTTGCTGCCTCCCAAAAACCTCGAACTGCTGATCCGTGCCGCCTGCGCCAAGCCGACCCCCGCCGTCCGATGACTGCACGGGGGCTGCGCTTCAGGCCGCGCCGCGCCCCTTCTGGCTTTGGAAGTAGACGACCTTGCGGGCGCGCTGCACGTCGCCCAGCGGCCGGTGCACCGCCAGCGCCTGCCACGGATCGATCACCGTGCCCTCTACCTTTTCGCACAGGGCCTTGCCGTCCGCCGAGGCGCAATCCTGTTTCGGCAGCATCAGGCGCGCCACGGTGCTGTAGGGCGTGGCCCAGTTGACCGACGCGTTCTCGATCGGCGTGAGCGCCTCACTTGCGTAAAACTGCAGTTGCAAGTCCCAGTGCAGCGGATGGCGCGCCAGCCGTGAGCAAAAGTCCACGGCCCAATCCTCGTTGGCGCCAGCCGTCGCAGTGCCGTTCGAAGCCGCCGGCAGCAGCCGCACCCGCACCGCATAGGGGCCGTTGGCCATCGGCAAGGTGCTGAACAGAGATTCGGTCGCGAAGCCGCTGAACGGCTTGCCGGCGACCTTCAGCAATTTGCCCAGCTGGCGCGGCCCGCCGAGCAGGCCATAGCGCTTGAATATGTACTTGAACATCTCGCCCTTGCCCTGCGACGCCGCGATCACGAACGCCACGAACTCGTCACTGGTGGGAAAGGCGAACACCTCCTGGTTGATCAGGGTGAAGTCCTGGCTTTTCGCGGGGCCGTTGCCCAGCGCGGACGCTCCGTCCACCCCGAACACCCGCAGCGAAAAGCCCCGAACGTCGGGCGCCCGATCGGGGGCGCGGTCGGGGCCGCCGTTGGACAGGCGCACCCACACGTCGTGAAAATGCGGCTTGGCGAACAGGCCGTGGCGTGCATAGGCGGGCAATCCGTCCAGCGTTTCGAGCGTGCCGTGCGCCGCTGTCAACTGCTTGCGGTGCAGGGCCCGGCCAGTGCCCCAACGCGCGGACTTGCGGGCCTGCAGCTGGGCGAACTGCTGCGCATAAACCGCGTAGCGCTGCTCCTCGTCGGGAGCGATCTTTTCCTGCCAGCTGGTGCTGGGCGCAGGGACACTGCTCATGGCGCAACCCTTGCGTTGTGTGGGGGGTGACAGTCTACGCGTTTGCGGATCTATTCGGGGCCTGCCTTGCGCTCGACCTCCTGCAGCGTGCGCCACATCACCTTGCCGCTGCCGCTCTTGGGCAGGGCATCGGCGAACTGCACGATCCGCGGCACCTTGTACACCGCCATGTTCTCGCGGCACCAATCGATGATGTCCTGCTCGCTGACCCGGCCCTTGTGGCTGGGGCGCAGCACCACCACCGCCTTGACCGTTTCGCCGCGATAGCTGTCGCTGGCGGCGATGATGCAGGCCTCCTGGATGGCCGGGTGCCGGAACATCAGGGCCTCGACCTCGGCCGGCCAGACCTTGAAGCCCGACGCATTGATCATGCGCTTCAGGCGGTCGGTCAGGAAGAAATAGCCGTCCTCATCCATCCGGCCGAGGTCGCCCGAACGGAAGAAGCGCTTGCCCTCGAACTCGATGAAGGCCGCCGCGGTGGCTTCGGGGCACTTCCAGTAACCCGCGAACACCATCGGACCGCGGATGATGATCTCGCCCTGCTCGCCCACCGGCATTTCCTGCAGCGTCTCGGGGTCGACCACGCGCGCATCGCAGCTC
>DATNCB010000888.1:0-2637 GCA_035571715.1 Ramlibacter sp. | reverse complement strand
GGGCGCCCAGCCGTCCCTGGTCCAGGTGGCCGAAACCCGCGAGAAGCGCTCCGTGCTGGCCACCGAGATCATCAAGGGCGTGATGCTGCCGCAGTTCGTCATCCTGCCGCTGGCGGTGCTGCTGGTGTGGATGGCGCTGGTACGCGGCATCAAGCCGCTGTCCCAGCTGGAAGAGCGCATCCGCGCGCGCAAGCCGGATGACCTGAGCCCGCTGGACGACAAGACGGTGCCGCTGGAGGTGGCGCCGCTGGTGTCTTCGGTCAACGATCTGCTGACGCGCCTGAAGGACTCCATCGCAACCCAGAAGCGTTTCCTGGCCGATGCCGCGCACCAGCTGAAGACGCCGCTGGCGGGCCTTCGCATGCAGGCCGACCTGGCCCAGCGCGAGGCGTTCAACGCCGAGGAATTGAAGCAGTCGCTCAAGCAGATCGGGCGCTCCAGCATTCGTGCCACCCACACGGTGAACCAGTTGCTCGCCCTGGCCCGGGCCGAGAGCGGCGGCCAGACCCTGGCACGCCAGCCTTGCGATCTGGCGCTCCTCACGATGGAGACCGTGCAGGATTCGCTGCCGCGCAGCATGGATAAGCGCATCGACCTTGGTTACGACGGCGCCCAGCCGGGCACGCCGGGCGTACTGATCCCCGGCAATCCGACCCTGCTGAAGGAAATGATCCGCAATCTGCTGGACAACGCCATCAACTACACGCCATCAAGCGCCGAGCACCCGGGCGTGATCACGGCGCGGGTCCTGGCCGATCCGTTCGGCCACGTGCTGATTGTTCAAGTCGAGGATTCGGGCCCGGGCATCCCCGAGAACGAGCGGGAGCTGGTGCTGCAGCCGTTCTACCGGGCGTTGGGCACCAACGTCGACGGCTCGGGGCTGGGCCTGCCGATCGTGTTGGAGATCGCCCGCCAGCACAACGCCGAAATCCAACTCGAAGATGCACGCCCCGGCCATATGCCCCCGGGCACCCGCGTCACGGTGCGCTTTGTGTTGAGCGAGACCGCCGCGGCAGACTACGCGGACGCCGCCGCTCAGGCACCCTTGTAGACGTTCAGCTGCAGGCGCTCGCGCTCCATCGCCCGCGCCACCGGCGGCAACAGGGCGACGCGCTGCACATGCGCCCACAACGCGGGATAGCCCCGCGGATCATGGCCGGCAAAGCCGCCCCAGCGCAACAAGGTCAGCGCATAGGCATCGAGCGGGCCGAAGTACTCACCGCCCAGGTAAGGGCGGCCCCCATCGGCAGCCTTACGCGCCATCGCCTCGATTTCGCCCAGCATGGGGCCGTACAACGCAGCGTTGAACGCCTTGACCTCGGCCTGCGCCTGCGCGCTGCCGACGAACCTCTGCGGCATGAAAACATGGGTGAAGGTCGGGTGCACGGTGTTGTTCATCCACGCCAGCGTTTCCAGCGCGCGGGTGCGTTCCAGGCCGCCGCGCGGCAGGAAGTTGCATTGCGGAAAGCGCTCGTTCAGGTGACTGATGATCGCCAGGATCTGCGTGATCACCTCGGCCCCATCGACCAGCACCGGCACCTGGTTGTGCGGGTTGATCGCCTGGTATTCCGGGTTGTAGTTCTCGCCCTTGTGGATCTTGATCATGACAGGCTCGAACGGCTCGCCGGCGGTTTCGAGCAGGGTGTGAGGAACGAACGAGCAGGCGCCCGGAGCGAAGTAGAGTTTCAGGGCCATCGAATCTCCTCCCAGGTTTCAGCGGCACGGCCGCAGGGGTTTTCCGTTCAGTGCCGTGCGTAGTTCTTCCAGGCGCGGCCGCAGGTTGTCGTCGACTGCCGGCAGCTTGAGGAGTTGCCCCCGCAGTTCGCGCGCAGCCAGCGCCGGTTCGACTGCCGGTTCGAGCATCCATGAACCCACAGGCCAGCGCTCCAGGACGTGCTTGAGGCCTGGCAGCTCACGCTCCTCGAACAGGCCGGCCTGCAGGCATTCCTGCGTCATGGAAGACGGCCCCGCCGCCGCGAGCTCGAGCCGCCCGGCTTCTTCGCTGCCGAGAATCCGCACGGCCTGCGGCTTGATCTGATGCTCCAGGCGCTGGGGCTCCGACTGCTGCGCCGGCGCGATGCCCCAGGGCGCCAGCAGGCCCTGCGACCAGGCGAAATAGGCCGCGTTGGCGAGCAGCAGCAGCAGGACGGTCAGGCGCAGCATGGTGGGCTCACGCTTGCGGCCGGACGCTCACTTCGGCACTGCTCACGGTCTTCATGCCGCGAGCAGTGTGCACCCGCAGTGCGCCGTCTTCGCCGGCGCCGTGCGCCGTGCCGGTGGTGCCGTCGCTGAGGACGACCGGGCGGTCCAGCAGCGCGTCACGCGCGTTGAAGCGCGCCTGGAACGGTGCAAAGCCGAAAGCCTCGAAGGCTTGAACCGCCTGCACCAGCGGCAAAGCCAGCCGCATCAACGCCTCGCCCGGCTGCACCTCGGGCAGCAGTTCCCGCAGCCAGGCAGGGGCGATCGACAGCCCGGCCGCCTCGCGCGCACCGATGTTGATGCCGATCCCGATGACGGCATAGCGGCCCGGCCCGGCGCCCTCGCCGAAGCTCGCCGTTTCGATCAGCACACCGGCCAGCTTGCGGTCGGCGAGCCACAGGTCGTTGGGCCATTTGAGCTGGATGCGCGGATGCAGGC
>DATNCB010000887.1:0-1473 GCA_035571715.1 Ramlibacter sp. | reverse complement strand
CGGGCGAGCGTGCACGTGCATGGCGCCGACCTGGCGGCCGCGCAATCCTGGGAGGGCCTGAAGCGCCACTACGGCTATCCCCCGTCCGTGCTCGAGGCGATGAAGACGCTGATCGAATCGGATTTCCACTATTGCCCGCGGCCGGATGCGATCGGCTACGAGGATGGGGCGACCTGGGATCTCGGCGGGGGCGTGCGCGTGCGTGCCCATCACATGCCGGGGCATACGGTGGGCCACTGCGTCCTGGTGGTGGAAAACGAGCGGCTCGCGTTCCTTGGCGACATCGATCTGACCGGCTTCGGCCCCTACTATGGTGACGCCTGCTCCAGTCTGTCCGACTTCCGCCGGACGCTCGCTGCGGTCGCGGACGTGGAGGCGCAAACCTGGGTCACGTCCCATCATCGCGGGGTGCTGACCGATCGAGCGCATTTCCTGGCGGAACTCGCCCGGTTCACCGCCAAGATCGACGAGCGTGCCGAGCGCCTGCTCGCGTATCTGAACGGCGGGCCGCTGTCGATTGGCGAACTGGTGCAGCGCCGATTGCTCTATCCGCCGGGCTACAACGTGGTCTATGTGGAAAGCGCCGAACGCCGCAGCATCGAGCTGCACCTGGAGGAACTCATCACGCAGGGACGGGTGAGGGCGGTCGACGAGGACCGGTTCGCGAAAACGTAGGCACGAAGCAGCTTCCTGCTCATCGGGAGGGGTTTTTCTGCTCGAAATCTGACGTACATCATGGCCGCTGGGCCGATCCAGGAGAACAGTCACCCATGTGATGGTCCACGAGACCGCCGTAATAGGGGACTGAAATGAATTCACATTGGCAAACCCAACTCCTGGAGCTGGTCACGCGGTATGGCGAGCAGTGCGCCCAGCTTGCTTCGGAGCGCGCCCGCGGAGTGCATGGCAATCCACCGGCGGACCGCGCCGGCGCCTGGG
The DNA here is from genome assembly GCA_035571715.1 of Ramlibacter sp. Taxonomy (GTDB): domain Bacteria; phylum Pseudomonadota; class Gammaproteobacteria; order Burkholderiales; family Burkholderiaceae_C; genus Ramlibacter. The sequence continues at coordinate 534 of DATNCB010000887.1, read as the reverse complement.
CGGCGCTCCTGTCGCACCTGGCGTCCGCGCAGCAGCGGCCGGCGTCCGCTGAGCTCGAGCGCGCATAACGCTGTCATTGCGGGCTTGACCCGCAATCCATGAATTCATGGATCCCGGATCAAGTCCGGGATGACAGCCAGTCCCGTCGTTGCAGGCCCGCTTCGGCAAGCGCCCGCCGAAACACACGGCAACATCCAAATCGCCGCCGGCTCCGTATTCAGACCTCACTCAACCCACTTTGAAAGGTCTGACCATGACACGCTTTTCCAACCTGACGCTGTCCGCCACCCTGGCATGCTGCGCCGCCGCCGCACAAGCGGGCACGGCATTCAATGCGGCTGGTGCACGCATCACCAATGGCGGCACGGGCTTTATCGGGCTGACCGAGTCGACCGGAATGCCGGCCCAGCCCGTTCACGCCCGCTGGAGTGCCGATAGCAGCTCGATCCTGCCCGCGGGCGAGGCCAGCACGTTCGTGAAGGGCCGCCCCAACGAGGATCCGTACGCGCCTGGCATGGGCACGTATCCAATGGA
>DATNCB010000886.1:0-6921 GCA_035571715.1 Ramlibacter sp. | reverse complement strand
TCGTACGAGCGCTTCACCACGGTGCTGGAAGCGCTGGACGCCTCGGTGTCGGTGGCCCCGCTGGGCAGCGAGGAACTGCTGTTCGCCAACAAGCTGTACCGCCTCTGGTTCGGCGTGCAGACGGCGGGGCACCTGCAAATGGTGGCCCAGGCAGGCGTTCCCGAGCATCCACGCGGCGACGAGTCGGCGGACGACGTGGACTCCTTTGTCGGCCTGCCCACCGGCGGACTGGCCACGGCGCAATCCGAGAACGCCGAGATTTTCGTGCCCGAACTTGGCAAGTGGCTGGAAGTGCGATCGCGTTATCTGAACTGGGTGGACGGGCGGCTCGCGCAGATGGTGATTGCCACCGACATCACGCCGCGGCGGCAGGCCGAGGAGCAATCGTCCGCGCAGGCCGAGCGTGCGCAGTCGGCCAGCCGCCTGATCACGATGGGAGAAATGGCATCGAGCGTGGCACATGAACTGAACCAGCCGCTCACGGCCATCAACAACTATTGCAACGGCCTGGTGTCGCGCATCAGGGGCAAGCAGATCAACGAAGACGACCTGCTGGCGGCGCTGGACAAGACCGCGCGCCAGGCGCAGCGCGCGGGCCAGATCATCCACCGTATCCGGTCCTTCGTAAAACGCAGCGAGCCGAACCGGACGCTTTCGGACGTGACAGTGATGGTGGGCGAAGCGGTGGAACTGGCCGAAATCGAACTGCGCCGCCGCAACGTGCGGCTGTCGCACTACGTGGCCGCGCGGCTGCCCAAGCTCATGGTCGACCCGATCCTGATCGAACAGGTCCTGGTCAACCTGTTGAAGAACGCAGCCGAATCGATCGAGCATGCCAAGCGCCCGTCCTCGCGCCGCAGCGTGGAGTTGCGCGTCATCCCCAAGCAGGTCGACGACCAGCCGGTGGTCGAGTTCTCGGTGCTCGATTCCGGCCAGGGCCTCGCGCCTGAAGTGATGGAACGTCTGTACGAAGCTTTCTTCTCCACCAAGGTCGAGGGCATGGGCATCGGGCTGAACTTGTGCCGCACGATCGTCGAGTCGCACCAGGGCCGGATGCATGCCGAGAACATCTACAATGGAGCCGATGTCGCTGGCTGCCGTTTCTCCTTCTGGATTCCTGTTTCCGGCGCTACAAGTTCGATAGTGAACAAGAACGCTGGGGTGACTGCATGAGTTTGATTCCCAAGAAGGGCACCGTGTACGTCGTGGACGACGACGAGGCGGTTCGCGATTCGCTGCAATGGCTGCTGGAGGGCAAGGACTACCGGGTCCGCTGCTTCGATTCCGCCGAGTCCTTCCTGTCCCGCTACGACCCGCGTGAAGTGGCCTGCCTGATCGTCGACATCCGCATGGGCGGCATGACCGGGCTGGAACTGCAGGACCGCCTTCTCGAGCGCAAGTCGCCGCTGCCGATCGTCTTCATCACCGGGCATGGCGACGTGCCGATGGCGGTGAACACGATGAAGAAGGGCGCGATGGACTTCATCCAGAAGCCCTTCAAGGAAGACGAACTGGTGAGCCTGGTGGAGCGCATGCTCGATCACGCCAAGGGCGCCTTCGCCGAGTACCAGAGCGCGGCCAGCCGCGACGCCCTGCTCTCGAAACTCACTTCGCGCGAGGCGCAGGTGCTCGAACGCATCGTCGCCGGCCGCCTGAACAAGCAGATCGCCGACGACCTGGGCATCAGCATCAAGACGGTGGAGGCGCACCGCGCCAACATCATGGAAAAGCTCAATGCCAATACGGTCGCCGATCTGCTGAAGATCGCGCTGGGGCAAAACGCGCCAAAGGCGTGAGATGACAGCCAAATTGATTGACGGCAACGCGCTTGCCAAGAAGATTCGCGCGGAAGTCTCGGGCCGCACGCAGGCCCTGAAGGAGCGCGGGATCCAGCCTTCCCTGGCCATCATCCTGGTCGGGGACGACCCGGCCAGCCAGGTCTACACCAGGCACAAGGCCAACGACAGCACCGAAACCGGCCTGGCTGCCACGCTCGAGCGCTTCCCGGCCACGATGAGTGAGGCCGACTTGCTGGCGCGCATTCGCACGCTGAACGACGATGCTTCGGTCCACGGCATCCTGGTGCAGTTGCCGTTGCCCAAGCATATGGATTCGCAGAAGGTCATCGAGACGATCTCGCCGGCCAAGGACGTGGATGGTTTCCACGTCGTCAGCGCCGGCGCATTGATGGTCGGCCGGCCGGGCTTCTGGCCCTGTACGCCTTACGGCTGCATGAAGATGCTCGAGTCCATCGGCTACGACCTGCGTGGCAAGAACGCCGTGGTTATCGGCCGCAGCAACATCGTGGGCAAGCCGATGGCCCTGATGCTGCTGCAAAAGAACGCCACGGTGACGATTTGCCACAGCGCCACCAAGGACCTGAAGGCCCATACCTTGCAGGCCGACGTGATCGTGGCGGCCGTGGGCAAGCGCAACATGGTCACCGCCGACATGGTCAAACGCGGCGCCGTGGTGATCGACGTCGGCATGAACCGCAACGACGAGGGCAAGCTCTGCGGCGACGTCGACTTCGCCGGCGTCAGCGAAGTGGCGAGCTGGATCACCCCCGTGCCCGGTGGTGTCGGTCCGATGACCCGTGCGATGCTGCTGGTCAATACGCTCGAAGCCGCGGAGCGCGCTGCGGCGTAGGGGGTCCCAGGCAGGCTTCGCTCCTGTCATGCCCCTATGGCCCTTGAAATGGGCCGTGCTGAAGCAAAATAGGTGCAATGAGCAACCCCCTCCTCGATTTCACCGACCTCCCCCTCTTCGACCAAGTCCAGCCGCAGCACGTAGCCCCCGCGATCGACAGCCTGCTTGCTGCGGCCGACAAGGCGCTCGAAGCGGTGACGCAACCCGAGTTTCCCAGCCGCTGGGAAGACATCGCTACAGTCCTCGACACCGCCACTGAACAGTTGGGCCGCGCCTGGGGCGTGGTCAGCCATCTCAATGGCGTGGCCGATACGCCCGAGCTGCGTGCCGCCTACAACGAAGCCTTGCCGAGGGTGACGGATTTCTGGACCCGCCTGGGTTCGGACGAGCGCCTGTATGCCAAGTACAAGGCAATCGATCCGGCCACGCTAAACACCGAGCAGCGCCAGGCCCACAAGAACGCGATCCGCAATTTCGTGCTCGGAGGCGCCGAACTGGCCGGCGCCGCGCGCGAGCGATTTGCGGCGATCCAGGAACGGCAAGCCGAGCTGGGCCAGAAGTTCAGCGAGCACGCCCTCGACGCGACCGACGCGTTCGCGTACTACGCGACCGAGGGCGAACTTGCAGGCCTGCCCGAGGACGTGATCCAGGCCGCGCGCGCCGCCGCCCAGGCCGACGGCAAGGAAGGCTACAAGCTCACTCTCAAGGCGCCGAGTTACCTGCCGGTGATGCAGTTCGCCCACAGCAGCGCCTTGCGCGAGCGCGTGTACCGCGCCTATGTCACCCGGGCCAGCGACCAGGGTGATCCGAAATACGACAACAGCGAATTGATCCGCGAGATTCTGGCTCTGCGGCAGGAGGAAGCGCAGCTGCTGGGCTACCCCAATTTCGGCGAGGTCTCGCTCGTGCCCAAGATGGCCAAGTCTCCGCAGCAGGTCATCGGCTTCCTGCGCGACCTGGCTCGCAGGGCGCGGCCCTACGCCGAAAAAGACGTGGCCGACATGCGCGCCTTCGCGGCGGCCAAACTGAGGATCGCCGATCCGCAGCCGTGGGACTGGTTGTACATCGGCGAGAAGCTCAAGGAAGAACGCTTTGCCTTCAGCGAGCAGGAGGTCAAACAGTACTTCACCGCGCCCAAGGTATTGGCCGGGCTGTTCAAGATCGTCGAGACCCTGTTCGAAGTGACGATCCGGCGCGACGTGGCGCCGGTGTGGAACCCCTCGGTGGAGTTCTATCGCATCGAGCGTGAAAGGCGCGAAGGCGAACGCATGTCCACCGAACTGGTCGGTCAGTTCTACCTGGACCCTGCGGCGCGCACCGGCAAGCGAGGTGGCGCCTGGATGGACGACGTTCGCGCGCGTTGGCTGCGACCCGATTCGGGCCGGCTACAGACGCCGGTCGCCCACCTGGTATGCAATTTCGCCGAGGGCGTCGATGGCAAGCCGCCGCTGCTCACCCACGACGACGTGATCACCTTGTTCCATGAGTCGGGACACGGCTTGCACCACATGCTGACCCAGGTCAACGAACACGATGTCTCCGGCATCAGCGGCGTGGAGTGGGATGCGGTGGAACTGCCCAGCCAGTTCATGGAAAACTTCTGCTGGGAATGGAACGTGCTGCGGCACATGACGGCGCATGTGGAAACGGCAGCCGCGCTGCCACGCGAGCTGTTCGACAAGATGCTGGCCGCGAAAAACTTTCAGAGCGGCCTGCAGACGCTGCGCCAGATCGAGTTCGCGCTGTTCGACATGCTTTTGCACACCGAACACGACCCGGCACAGGACTTCATGCCGCTGCTCGCGAAAGTACGCGAGGAAGTGGCTGTAATCCAGCCGCCCACATTCAGCCGCACCGCCCATACTTTCAGTCACATTTTTGCCGGTGGGTACGCCGCCGGGTACTACAGCTACAAATGGGCCGAGGTTCTCAGCGCCGATGCGTATGCCGCGTTCGAGGAAACCATGGGAAAAGACGGCTTGCCTAGTATCGAAACAGGGCGAAAATATCGAAAGGCCATCCTCGAGGCCGGTGGCAGCCGGCCTGCGATAGAGTCGTTCAGGGCCTTCCGTGGACGCGATCCCTCTCTGGACGCCTTGCTGCGCCACCAGGGCATGGCCTGACCTGATATCAGTAGGAGCTCACAAAGATGGTTTTTTTCCGCCCCTTGCTCGTCCTCTTGAGCCTGATGGGACTTCTCGCAGTGGCCGGATTTGGCGGCAGCGATGCAAATGCGCAACAGATTTTCCGTACCACCAGCCCGGACGGCCGCATCACGTTTTCAGACCAGGCCCCGCTGGATGCCAATGCGCGGGCACGCACCGCGATCGCGCTGCCGTTGCCCAGCGCCGCAACGGACAACGCCGCTTTGCCCTTCGAGCTGCGCCAGGTCGCCGCGCGTTATCCGGTGACGCTGTACACGGGGCCTGACTGTGCTCCTTGTGGCTTGGGCCGGGTCTTGCTGTCGAGCCGTGGGATTCCGTTTACGGAACTGACCGTGACTACTAACGACGACATCGACGCATTGAAGCGGCTGGCGGGCGCTCCGTCCCTGCCATTCCTGACCATCGGGGGCCAGCACATCAAAGGTTTTTCAGATGTCGAATGGGCCCAGTTTCTCGACGCTGCGGGCTATCCGAAAACGTCGCAGCTGCCTTCGACCTATGAACGGCAGGCGGCGAAACCGCTTGTCGTGGCCCAGCAGGCCCAGCCGCTGGCTCCGGCCGTCCCCGAAGCTGCCCGCGCGGCGGCTCCACCACCGGCCGCGGCGCCGTCCGAGAACCCGTCCGGCATCCGCTTCTGATCAGAACACCAGGGTCTTGATGCCGCCGGGCGTGCCGAGCAGGCACACGGCGGCTTTCTGTTGCGCGAACACGCCCACCGTGATCACACCCGGCCACTGGTTCACTTCGTTCTCGAAGCCCAGCGGGTCGGCAATGGCAAGACCCGTGACATCGAGGATGTGCTGGCCGTTATCGGTGACCAGCGGTTGCCCGCCCTGCAGGCGCACGCGGGCCACTCCGCCAATCGCGGCGAACTGCCGCACCAGGCGCTGCGTGGCCATGGGAATGACCTCCACCGGCACCGGAAAACGACCCAGCACTTGCACCTGTTTCGATTCGTCCGCTATGCACACGAAGCGCCTGGACTGGGCCGCAACGATCTTTTCGCGCGTGAGTGCGGCGCCACCGCCTTTGATCATGCAGCCGTGCCCGTCGATCTCGTCGGCCCCGTCGATGTAGACGTCGATGTCCCCCACATCGTTGGCGTCGAAAACCGGAATGCCAGCTGCCTGCAGGCGTTCGGTCGAGGCGATGGAGCTCGAGACCGCCCCCGGGATGCGGCCTTTCATCGCCGCCAGGGCATCGATGAATTTGTTGACCGTGGAGCCGCTGCCGACTCCAACGATCGCGCCGGGCACCACGTACTGCAAGGCCGCCTGGCCAACCAGCGTTTTCAGTTCGTCCTGGGTCACGCGACAATCCTCTGTTATTTGATCTGCCGGAATTATCCATGTCATTGCTGCCCTACTCGCTGGCCCGCCCGTTCCTGTTCGGACTCGATCCCGAATCCGCGCACGAACTGACGATGCGTTCGCTGGCGCGGCTGCAGGGCACACCACTGGAATGGGCCTATTCCAACGGCCTGGTCGAAGATCCGATCGAACTGGCCGGCCTGAAATTTCCCAACCGCATCGGCCTGGCTGCCGGGCTGGACAAGAACGCCCGCTGCATCGACGGCCTGGGCGCCATGGGCTTCGGATTCGTCGAGGTCGGCACCGTGACGCCCAAGCCGCAGCCCGGCAATCCGAAACCGCGCTTGTTTCGCCTGCCGCAGGTGCACGCGCTGATCAACCGGCTGGGCTTCAACAACGACGGCCTGGATGCCTTCATCGCCAACGTGAAGCGTTCGTCGTTCCGGCAAAAAGGCCGCATCCTGGGCCTGAACATCGGCAAGAACGCGGCCACGCCGATCGCCCAGGCCACCAGCGACTACCTGTTGTGCCTGGACGGGGTCTATCCGCATGCCGACTACGTCACAGTTAATATTTCCAGCCCGAACACCAGCAACCTGCGCTCGCTCCAAGGCGACGAGGCGCTCGAAGAGCTGCTCGGCGCGATCGCAAAGCGGCGCGAAACGCTGGCGCGCAAGCTCGGTCGGCGCGTCCCCGTCTTCGTGAAGATCGCACCCGACCTGGAGCAGGTCCAGATCGACGCCATTGCGGTTGCACTCAAGCGCCACGGCATGGACGGTGTGGTGGCGACCAACACG
>DATNCB010000885.1:0-3581 GCA_035571715.1 Ramlibacter sp. | reverse complement strand
AATTGCCTTTGGCGGGGCGCCCGCGTATGGTGTTCCCATGCACTTTGTGGCGATCGGCTTCTGGGGAGGCTTTTTCGCGACCGTCGCGCTCATGTTGGCCGCTGCGCTGGCCGCCTTCGCGAAATCGCACCACCGCGTTGCTTTGTCGGCGGCGCTGACATCGCTCCTGTCCGCGCTGTTCGTCGTGAGTTACCTGGGATGGCTGACGGTCCCCGACACCGCGCTCGAAGCCCGCCTGCTGGCCCATGTGGCGATCCTCAGTGCTGTGCTGCTCGGGCTGATGCTGATGACGGAACTCGGCCTGTTGCGCGAGGCCGATGTAGCCCGGCGTATTCGCCGGCGCATGTTGGCTGTCGCAGTGGTGACGCTGGTCGCGGGCTGGCTGCTCAGTCCCAGGAGTGCGCTGGCGCTCAGCTCCGTGGTGGCGTTTGGCATCGGCCTGGCCGGACTGCTGGTTGCCATCCGCGGCGGCCGCCGTGGCGACCGGCTGGCCTGGATCGCGGTGGCCGGCGTGGTGTTCATGCTCGCCGCCATCGCAGGCTTGAGCTGGATCGCGCTGGATCGCCGGGGCGTGCCGTGGCTGGTGCATCCCGCAAGCGCGTTGGCGGGCATGGCCTATCTGACGAGCGTCGGAGCCATGCTGTGGCGGCGGTATTCGTACCTGATCGAGCTGCGCGAAGTGCTGGCGCAAGGGCCCCGCTACGACCCGGTCACGCGCATGCAATCGGCTGCGGCGATCGGACACGTGGTCGGTCTCGCATTTCTGCACCAGCAGGAGAATCCGGCACGCCCGCTGATCCTGGTCGCCGTTTCGATCGGCAACCTGTCCGCGCTGGAGCAACGGCACGGCCGCGCCGCCTTCAATCACGCGCTGTTCGTCTGCGCCAGCCGGCTGCGCCGCTGCGTGCCTGCCGATTTGGAAATGGCGCGCCTGTTCGACGATGGGTTCCTGATCGTCGCGCGCGACGCCGGGGATCGGCAGCGGATGATCCAGCTGAGCCGGCTCCTCGCCCTGCGGCTGTCGCAACCCGTGGCATTGAGCACCAGCGCGATGGCGAGCGATTTGGAGGCCGGTCAGACCCAGTGGACGCCGCAGGTGGGCCTGGGACTTCTGGTCGCCACCTCGCACGAAGACCCGTCGGTCGTGATCGCGAGGCTGGGTGACATGTCACGCATCGCGTGCAGCTATGTGAGCTGCATCGCCCGATACGACGAAGCATCCGGCCGCATCTCGGAGCTGCTTTCGACCGATACGGCGTGAAGCTGCGGCCCCGCGTTCAGGCCACATCCGTCGCCGGCAGCTCGGCGATTTTTCCGGAAGCATCGTCATGCCAGGCCAACCGGCTGGGATAGCTCCACGCGGTGCGTGACATGGCCCGCGCCATCGACACCGCCACGGACGGCCGCACCTGCGCCGTGGTGGCCAGCAGACCCACGCCGACCTGCGCCACCCACGGGGCCTGGCGGTTTTCAACGTCGCCGGGGCTGGTACTCAGCGCCACGGGCCGCGAGAGCCGTCGCGCCAGCAGCCGGGCAAGCTCGACCATGCGCTCCGGCGAGGAGCCGCGCACCAGCAGCAGAAAGCCATCCTCGGCGAGGCGGCCCATTTCCACGTTGCTTGGCACGCAACTGCGCAACCGGCCGGCGCAGACGAACAGCGCATGATTGAGCGCCGAGCGGCCATGCAGGTTCTCCAGGGTGTAGAGATTGCCAATCGAGACCGCGATCACCCCGATCGGCAGGGTTGCGTCGTCCTGATGGCCAAAGAACGCCAGGCCCACCATCTGCCCGGTCTCCGCATGGGAGCGCATACGGGTGACGGGGTCGTAGCTGGGCCCGTGGGCCACCGCTTCGCGCAGCTCGATCAGGTAGGAGTATCGAGTCCAGAGCGCGGCCGCCATGCTGGCGAGGTACGCAATGGCGGCGGTCGCGCTGGCGACGTGTACTTGCCAGGGCGCTTCCGCCCGGTGCAATGCGATCCAGCTCAGGCCGCCGACAGCCACCAGCATGAACGACACGCCCGAGACGGCAACCCACGCCAGCCGGTCACCCCGCTGCGCCATGCCGATGCAGATCACCAGCATGACGGCGCCGACCGTGAAGGCCATCAGGGAGCCGAGCACGAGCGAGCCGGCCGCATCGAGCAGCCACCCGGCCCCGAGCACCGCGCCGGCCGCACCAATCATGCCGGCCCGGGCGGTCCCGGCCGTCGCCCGATCGCGCAGCAGGCCTAGCATTGCCAGCAGCATCAGGCCCAGCATCACCGCCGCGAGCACGGCCACATGGGCCAGCAAACGCGCTTGCACGGCGGGATCGGTGATGGGCAGCCAGCCCAGGTAGGCCACGACGAACAGCGCCGACACAAGCGAGGACAGCGCCGCCATGAGCGCCACACGCTGGAGCGAACGCGCGAAGGCGGCGAGCGCGCCTGCCAGCATCAGCGCCGCGCTGCCGAAAAAGGCGCCCCAGAATCCAATCGCCACCGTATCCATGGCCCCCACCATACCCGGCGCTCCCCGCGATGGCAACCGCGGCGCGCATGAGTGTTTGCCTTACACTTTCGCCACACCCCTGCCCCCCGCCCCCACCGCGATGTCCACCGTTTTCAACTTTACATTCGTGCCCTGGTTCCGCTCGGTGGCGCCCTACATCCACATGCACCGGGGCAAGACTTTCGTCATCGGCATGGCCGGTGAGGCAGTGGCGGCGGGCAAGCTGCAGCACATCGCGCAGGATCTCGCGCTGATCCAGAGCATGGGCGTGAGGATCGTGCTGGTGCACGGCTTTCGCCCGCAGGTCACCGAACAGCTCAAGGCCAAGGGCCACGAGGCGCGCTATTCCCACGGCATGCGCATCACCGACGAAGTGGCGCTCGACTCGGCCCAGGAGGCGGCCGGCCAGCTGCGCTACGAGATCGAAGCCGCCTTCAGCCAGGGACTTCCCAATACGCCGATGGCCGGCTCCACCGTACGCGTGATATCCGGCAATTTCATCACCGCGCGACCGATCGGCATATTGGATGGGGTTGATTTCCAGCATACCGGGCTGGTGCGCAAGGTCGACGTGGGCGGCATCATGCGCACGCTGGATTTCGGTGCGATGGTGCTGGTGTCGCCGTTCGGTTTCTCGCCGACCGGCGAGGCCTTCAATCTCGCCATGGAAGAAGTCGCGACCAGCATCGCGATCGCGCTGCAGGCCGACAAGCTGGTTTTCGTCACCGAGATCCCGGGCATCCGCGTCAAGCCGCTGGAGCCCGAAAGCGAAGACAACCCGATCGACACCGAACTGCCGCTGGCAGCGGCCGAACAGCTGCTGGCCGGCTTGCCCAACGCCCAGCAGCCCACCGATTCGGCGTTCTACCTGCAGCATTGCGTCAAGGCCTGCAAGGCCGGCGTGGAGCGCAGCCACATCATTCCGTTCGCCACCGACGGTTCGCTGCTGCTGGAGGTGTACGTGCACGATGGCATCGGCACGATGGTGATCGACGAGAAACTGGAAGAGCTGCGCGAAGCAACCGCTGACGATGTCGGCGGCATCCTGCAGCTGATCGAGCCGTTCGAGCAGGACGGCACCCTGGTCAA
>DATNCB010000884.1:0-2587 GCA_035571715.1 Ramlibacter sp. | reverse complement strand
ACCGTCGCGAACGAAGACGAACAGGCCTTCCTCACTGTCCGAAACCCTGTCGCTCGAAAACAACTTGGGCGGCACGGTGACGGTGTCCGGCCGCGGGCCGTCGATTGAAGGCGGCTGGTTGATCGACTGAATGCCGCTCGGAGAAATGAACAGTCCCTGCCCGGCCTGCAGCGCCTCCAGCGCGGTCTGCCCGGCTGGCGTCACGACGATGGAACCCAGCCAGGTGAAGAGTGTGAGCCCGGCGCCCGAGTCCCCCGCCTCGCCGGCGCAGGCGCCGGTGCAGGTGATATCCAGCCCGGTGCCGCGGATGCCAATCGTGGCAGTGGCGGTGCTGAAACCGACGTTGCGATTGTTGGCCTTGGCAATCAGCCCGGTGAGGGCGCGCACCGATCCTTTGAGCAAGGACACGAGGAAGCGGCCTTCGCCGGCGTTCTGGTCGTCGTAGATGAAGTTGTCCACGCGAAAACGCGTGGTGGAGCCCAGCGTGATGCGGGTATCGTCGCGGAACGCCAGCACGGCCTGCGTGCCCCTGCCGGTTTCGACCAGGTCGCCGGGGTACACGCTGCCGCCGTCCACCAGGCGGCGGCGTTGCCCCGATCCATCCACGGCATTGATCTCGCCTCGGGAGGACACCACCTTGGCGCTGGCCAGCACCGCGTTCGGCCGCGCGGTGGCGGTCACGCGCGTCGACTCGACGCCGCAATCGCCGGTGCAGACGCGCGCGTCAAAGTCGGTGCCACGGATGCCGATGGTGGCGGTGTTCGTCTGGATCCTGGCCGCATTCGGGGCGTTCTTGGAAATGAGCCCGGTCAGGGCGCGAAAGCCGCCCCGCACCAGTTGCATCAGCATGCTGTTGTCCGGCGCGTTTTCCTTGAAGCGGTACTGCTGCAGGACGATTTCCGAGTTCGGCCGCACCGTCATGCGGGTGCCGTCGTCCAGTTTGATGATCGCCGATGCGCCTTCGGCCGTGGTCAGCCGATCGCCTTCCTTCAGCGCGAGGCCCTTGCCCAGCGTGCGCGGCGCCTGGCCGGGTGTCTGCGCAAAGCCCACGCCACGGGCAAATTCGACTTCGCCTCCCGATTGCGCGCTGACGCCGGCGGCAATCAGCAGCAGGCAGATCCCCACTGCGGCGTGCGCCATTGGCGATTGGCGAATTTGTGGCGCGACCATGGCTTGCCCTCCGGACACCCTTCTTTCCTCTGAATACCCCCGCTCCGTGAGGTTATACACGGTTGTGCTGGCGGCCACCACGTGCAATCCCGTATTTGCGCATTGCGCAACGTGCGGATTTCACGGACTCATGGGATTCCCGGGCCCGTGGGCCAGCTTGCTCACCATGTCCTTTTCGAGTGCAGGGCGCAGCCGTTCGATCATCGCGATCCGGTCGGACGCGGCTTCGCGTTGCGGCGGTGCCCACACCGGCCCGGGGAAGTGGCTGTCCCATTCGAAGCGCGCAACGATGTGCCAGTGCAGATGGGGCACCACATTGCCCAAGGCGGCCAGGTTGACTTTGATCGGATGCAGGTGGGCGCGCAGCGACTGTTCCACTTGCACGACCGCCTCCATGCACAGCTGCCGCTGCGCCGGCGCAAGATCGGAGAATTCGCTCACATGCTCCGACCAGACCAGCCGGTAGAACGCGGGAAAGCCCGCTTCATCGGCGCGGATCAGGCGGAACTTCGGCCCTGCGAAAACCGGCACGCCGCCCGGTCCGTCGCACAAAGGGCAGCCTTGCTGCTTCATTCAGCTAACCCGCTCACACCAATACCCGCTCGATGCCGCCGCTGTTGGCCGCGTCCACGTAATCGGGCATCCAGTTGCCGCCCAGGATCTGGTTGGCCATTTCGACCACGATGTAGTCGGCTTCCAGCAGCCCGTTTTGCAGGTCGTTGCCGTAGCGCGTGAGGCCTTGCAGGCAGCTGGGGCAGCTGGTGAGGATCTTGATGTTGCCCTTCTCGGCCGCCGAGCCGCCGCCGGCCTTCATTGCCTCGCGCAGCGCCGCCTCGTCCTTGCGCAGTTCCTCCTCCTTGCGAAAGCGCACCTGCGTGGCGATGTCGGGACGGCTAACGCCGAACGTGCCGGACTCGCCGCAGCAGCGCTCGGACTTGCGTACGTTGTCGCCGACCAGGGCTCGCACGGTCTTGAGTGAATCCTGCAATTTCATCGGGTTGTGGCAGGGCTCGTGGTACATGAAGCCGCGTTGGCCGGCGGGCAGCGTGATGCCTTTTTCCAGCAGGTACTCGTGGATGTCGATGATGCGGCAACCGGGGAAGATCTTCTCGAATTCATAGCCCTGCAGCTGGTCGTAGCAGGTGCCGCAGCTCACGACCACGGTCTTGATGTCCAGGTAATTCAGCGTATTGGCGACGCGGTGGAACAGCACGCGGTTGTCAGTGATGATCTTCTCGGCCTTGTCGTACTGGCCCGAGCCGCGCTGCGGATAGCCGCAGCACAGATAGCCGGGCGGCAGGACGGTCTGCACGCCGGCATGCCACAGCATCGCCTGCGTCGCCAGCCCCACCTGCGAGAACAGCCGCTCCGAACCGCAACCCGGAAAATAGAACACCGCCTCCGTCTCGGACGTCGT
>DATNCB010000883.1:0-1941 GCA_035571715.1 Ramlibacter sp. | reverse complement strand
CAACGGGCCGGCGGCGGCGGCGGCTACGGCGATCCGCATGAACGGGACGAGCAGCTCGTGCTGGCCGACGTGCTCGACGGCGTGCTGAGCGTGCAGGCCGCGCGCGACGACTACGGCGTGGTGATCGACGCGGCGTCGCTGGCGCTGGACCCTTCGGCAACCAAATTGCTGCGCGGCCGCCCATGACAACCGTCGATCACATCGGCATCATCGTCGCGGCGCTCGAGCCTGCCATCGCCGCGATGAGCCTGGTCTTGCCCAATGCACCCGTAATTCGCCGATCGCTGCCCGAGGTCGGGCTGGAGATCGCCGAATTCCAGGCCGCCAACGTCATCATCGAGCTGCTGCAGTACACGAGCGAGGAGCCGGGTCTGGCCCGCTGCACGATGGGCAGCAGCATCGGCTTGAACCACCTGTCGATCTCGGTGCCCGACCTGGACGCATCGCTTGCGGCGCTGGCCGCCGACGGCGTGCAGCCGATGGAAGGCTTTCCGCGGCGCGGCGCTCACGGCCGCATCGCCTTCATGCACACCGACCCGCGCACCGGGCTGCTGGTCGAGCTGTGCCAGGCCGGGAGCGCCGATTGCGAAGAGGAACACAAACGATGACCAGCCAAGCGCGAGGCGACCTGTGGAACCCGGGCGTGGAAACCCTGCCGCGCGAGTCCCTGCAAGCGCTGCAACTGGAGCGCCTGCAGCGGCAGGTCGCCTACAACTGGCAGCGCTCTCCGGTTCATCGCGGCAAGTTCGCCGAAGTGGGCGCACATCCGAAAGACATCCGCAGCTTCGCGGACTTCGCGCGCATTCCGTTGATGACGAAGGAAGAACATCGCCGCCGGCAGGAGGAGTCGCTGCGCGAGCACGGCAGCCCGATCGCCCTGATGGGCTGCGCCCCGGCCGATGAGATCGTTCGCATCAACGCGACCTCCGGGACCACCGGCGTGCCGACGCTGTACACACTGACCGCGCACGACGTGGCGATCGTCAACGAGATGCATGCGCGCAAATACTGGCGGGTCGGCATCCGGCCCGGCCACACGATGATCCAGGCGCTGTCGCTCAGCATGTTCACCGGTGGCCTGCCGTTGTCGCAGGGCATCATGCACCTGGGCGCCTGCGTGGTGCCGGTGGGCATCGAAGGCGGCACCAAGCGCGTGCTCGACCTTGTGGGGCTGACACGACCGCACGCCATCGTGGCCACGCCTTCGTTCGGCCAGTACCTGATCGAGGAAGCGCGCAAGCACACAGGCCGGTCGGCAAACGAACTGGGCCTGCGCTGGTTCTTCTGCGCCGGTGAAGGCGGCGGCGCCGACCCGGACATCCGGCATGCCCTGGCCGAGGGCTTCGGCGCGCAGGTCTACGACCACACCGGCGGCGGGCACGCCTTCCATGGCATCTCGTGCGATCACGCGGACGAGGTCGAGGGCGCCATGCATTTCGTCTCGGAAGACCACTGCCTGCTGGAACTGGTGGACCCGAAAGAGCGGACGCCGATCCCCTTGGCCGAGGGCGCGATCGGCGAGATGGTGTTCACCTTCCTCGATTGGCGCGGCGGCCCGTTCATGCGTTACGCGCTGGGCGACCTGCTCCAGGTGTGGACGAAACCGTGCCCCTGCGGCAAGCCGGGCATCCGCTTCAAGATCCTCGGCCGCACCGACGACATGCTGACGGTCAAGGGCATGAACGTCTATCCGCAGGCGATCGCCGGCGTCATCGCCCGCTTTCGCCCGCAATTGACCGGCGTGTTCCGCATCCGGCTCGATCGGCCGGGCCCGCTGGTGACGCCGCCGCTGCACCTGCGGGTCGAACACGCGGGCCTGGACGCGGCCGCGCTGGCAATCCTCGAGCAGCAGTTGACGCAAGCGTTTCGCGAGGACCTGCGGATTTCGCCGGTGTACGAGTGGCTGTTGCCCGGCGCGATCCCGCGCGAGGCCGGCAAGAC
>DATNCB010000882.1:0-2374 GCA_035571715.1 Ramlibacter sp. | reverse complement strand
CTCGCCCGAGGCCGTGCACGCCCTGGCCATCAAGCTGGGCATCGACCGTCCCGCGGTCGAGCGCTACTGGCAGTGGGTCAGCGGCATGCTGGTTGGCGACCTCGGCTTGAGCTACGCGTACAGCACGCCGGTGGCGGAACTGGTGCTCGAACGCCTGGCGCTCACGGTCCCGCTGGCGCTCATGGCAATGACAATCACGACCGTGCTGGCTCTGGCGGCCGGCATCTACGCCGCAGCGCGCCATAACAAGCTCGGCGACGTCGGCGTGATGGGCTTGTCCCAGATAGGCATCGCCATCCCGAACTTCTGGTTTGCCATTCTGCTGATCCTGCTGTTCTCGGTGCACCTGGGCTGGTTCTCGGCCGGCGGCTTCGAGGGCTGGGGCGAAGGCATCCTGCCGGGCATCAAGGCCCTGTTCCTGCCGGCGATTTCGCTGGCCGTGGTGCAGTCGGCCATTCTTGCGCGCATCACGCGCTCGGCGGTGCTGGAGGTGTTGCGCGAGGATTTTGTGCGCACGGCCCGCGCCAAGGGCGTTTCCCGGCGCGGCGCGATGTGGGGACACGTGCTTCGCAATGCGATGATTCCCGTCATCACCGTGATGGGCCTGCAGTTCGCCGAACTGCTCGCCGGCACCATCGTCGTCGAGAACGTGTTCTACCTGCCGGGACTGGGGCGGCTGATCTTCCAGTCGATCTCCAACCGCGACCTGATCGTCGTGCGCAATTGCGTCATGCTGCTGGCGGCGATGGTTGTGATCGTCAACTTCGCGGTCGACCTGCTATACGCCGTGATCGATCCGCGCGTGAAGGCAAGCGACATATGAGCGCCGCGATATGAGCGCCGTTCCCGTCGCCACGCCGCCGCTCCTGCACGGGCCAGGCTTCTGGAAACGCGCGCTCGGCCACCGCAGCTTTGTGATCGGCGCCATTCTCAGCCTGCTGCTGGCGCTCACCGCCATTCTCTCTTTGCTGTGGACGCCGTACTCGCCGTACGAGGTCGACATGGCCGCCAAGATGCTGCCTCCCGATTCGCATCATTGGCTCGGCACGGACCCGTACGGGCGGGACGTGGCTTCGCTGCTGCTGGTGGGGGCCCGTGCCTCGATCGCCGTGGGCGTCATTGCGGTGAGCATCGGCCTGCTGATCGGCACCGCATTCGGCCTTCTGGCCGCCGCCCGGCGCGGCTGGGTGGAAGAAGTCATCATGCGCGTGGCCGACTTCGGTTTCGCCTTTCCCGCCATCCTGTCGGCGATCATGCTCACCGCCGTATTTGGCGCAGGCATGGTCAACGCCATCATCGCCATCGGCATCTACAACATACCCACCTTCGCGCGGATCACCCGTGCATCGGCCAACGCCGTCTGGTCGCGCGAATTCGTGCTGGCTGCGCGCGCCTGCGGCAAGGGCTCGTTCAGCATCACCGTGGAGCACGTGCTGCCCAACATCGCGTCGGTGCTGATCGTGCAGGCCACCATCCGCTTCGCCATCGCCATCCTGGCGGAAGCGGCACTGTCGTACCTCGGCCTGGGAACGCAGCCGCCGCAGCCTTCCTGGGGCCGCATGCTGAGCGAAGCGCAGACCCTGCTGTTCCAGGCGCCGCTGCTGGCCGTGTTTCCCGGCGTGGCGATCGCGCTCGCGGTCCTGGGCCTGAACCTGCTCGGCGACGGCCTGCGCGATCTGTTCGATCCGCGTCTCGCGAGGAAAAGATAGATGGCGCTGCTCGAAGTCGCCAATCTTCACGTCCGGCTGCAGACGCACCGCGGGCCGGCCTATGCCGTGCGCGACGTGAGCTTCACGCTGGAGCGCGGCGAAACGCTGGGCCTGGTCGGCGAGTCGGGCTGCGGCAAGTCAATCACCGTGATGGCGCTGATGGGCCTGTTGCCGGAGAACGCGCAGGTCACTGGGAGCATCCGCTTCGAAGGGCAGGAGCTCACGACCAAGAGCGATGCGCAGATGTGCGAGATCCGCGGCAACCGCATCGGCATGATCTTCCAGGAGCCGATGACGGCGCTCAATCCGGTGCACAGCATCGGGCGCCAGGTGGCCGAGCCGCTGCGGCTGCATCGGGGGCTGTCGACGGGCGCGGCGCGCAAGGAAGCGATCGCCTTGTTGGATCGAGTCGGAATTCCGGACGCGGCGCGCCGCATCGACGCCTATCCGCACCAGTTCTCGGGCGGCCAGCGCCAGCGCGTCACGATCGCCATGGCCCTGGCGTGCGGACCCGACCTGCTGATTGCCGACGAACCCACCACGGCGCTGGACGTGACGATCCAGCAGCAGATTCTCGAACTCATCAGCGACCTGGTGGCCGAGCGCGGCATGGCCTTGATGCTGATTTCGCACGACCTGGGCGTGATCGCGCAGAACGTCGCGCG
>DATNCB010000881.1:0-4223 GCA_035571715.1 Ramlibacter sp. | reverse complement strand
GCGGGCAAAGCCCACCACCAATCCAACGAACAAGGCCAAGCGACTCAGCCGGCGGCTCAGGGCACCAGACAACGAAGACGGCATTCCAGGTACCTCCGAGAATGATGTCTCGTGATTTTCCGGCCATATTCAATGTCATGCTGGCGAGCGGCATCATTCCGGCTCGGCTGGACCGGCTGCCCTGGTTGCGCTGGCGCACAGGCGCGATAGTAGACTCGACGCCTCGTGAATCCCGAAGCCGATCAACTCTGGCGCGCGCCGCGCTGGGCCCTTGCCGTTCTGCTTGCCGTGCTCGGCATGCTGGGGCCGTTCTCGATCGACACCTATATCCCCGCGTTCTCGGGCATCGCCCGCGCGCTGGACGCCACGCCGGTGCAGATGCAGCAGACGCTGTCCGCGTATCTGTTCGGCTTCGCCTTCATGAACCTGTTTCACGGCGCGCTGGCCGACAGCTTCGGCCGGCGGCCGGTCATCCTTTGGGGCATCGCTGTTTTCGCGGTCGCGTCGGCCGGTTGTGCGTTGTCGCAAACCGTTGGCCAACTGGTTTTGTTCCGGGGACTGCAAGGGCTGTCCACAGGCGCGGGGATCGTGGTGTCGCGCGCGGTGGTCCGCGACATGTTCCCGCCGGCGCAGGCGCAGCAGGTGATGAGCCAGGTCACGATCTACTTCGGCGTGGCGCCCGCCATCGCGCCGATCATCGGCGGCTGGCTGCTCGTGCACGCGGGCTGGCATAGCGTCTTCTGGTTTCTCACCGGCGTGGGCGTCGTTCTCTGGGTCGCCAACTTCCGGCTGTTGCCCGAGACATTGCATTTCACGCAGCGCCAGCCGTTCAACGTGCGCAACCTGATGCGGGGCTACTGGCAACTCGGTGCGAGCCCGCGTTTCCTGCTGCTGGCGCTGGCCAGCGGCGTTCCGTTCAACGGCATGTTCCTCTATGTGCTTGCAGCGCCGGCGTTCCTCGGCGAGCATCTGGACCTGGCGCCCACGGAGTTTTTCTGGTTTTTTCTGCTGACCATCGCCGGCATCATCGGCGGCGCCTGGGTCAGCGGCCGGCTCGCGGGCAAAATCCCACCGAAGCGGCAGATCCGCCACGGCTTCCTGATCATGGTGCTGGTGTCGTTGGCCAACGTCGCAGCCAACTTCCTGTTCGTGCCCCGTGCCGGCTGGGCGCTGCTGCCGATCGCTGTGTTCGCCTTCGGCTGGGCGCTGATGGTTCCCGTGGTCACGCTGCTGGTGCTGGACCTCTACCCGGAACGGCGCGGGCTCGCCTCCTCGCTGCAGGCGGTCATCGGTTCGACCGCCAACGGAGTGGTGGCCGGTGCGATTACGCCGCTGGTGATGCATTCGACGCGGGCGCTGGCGGTGACTTCCCTGCTCATGTTGTGCGTCGGCCTCGCCGCGTGGATCTGGCTGCACCGTCACTGGCCAGAGATCGGGCGGTTGAAGACGGCGGAAGTCCCGCTCGCCTAGTCCGGCACACGACGCTAGATCGGAAGGATTCGCGCAGGCACCTGCGTGACAGTGCAAGTGCTTTTCTGTGCCGCGAGTTCCGCCGTGCAGGACGGAGCGAGCTCAGCCGTATTGACCGTCGATGAACGTTCGGTCTACATTGGTGCCGGCCGACTATTCGGTCTCTCGTTGCAACATCGACCACCCGCGAGACTGTTCGCGCGCAGGTAATCGACGCAGTAAATCAATGGACCTTTTTCTGCAGCAAGTGCTCAACGGGCTGACGCTCGGCGGCATCTACAGCCTGGTGGCGCTGGGCCTGACGCTGGTGTACGGCATCCTGCACGTGCCGAACTTCGCGCACGGCGCGTTCTACATGGCCGGCGCTTTCGTGTCGTTTCACCTCATGAAGATGTGGGGCTTGAACTACTGGCTGGCGATGCTGGGTTCGGCCCTCTGTGTCGCCGCGCTGGCAGTCCTCGCCGAACGCCTCGTGTTTCATCCATTGCGCAAAGCGTCCGGACTGCACCCGATGATCGCCGCAATAGGTATCCTGCTGTTTCTGGAAGCCGGCGCGCAGGCCATCTGGGGCGCGGATTTCCAACGCATGCAAACGCCCTACACAGGCATCCTGGACCTCGGGGGCGTCACGGCGCCGGTGCAGCGGCTGCTGATCATCGCCGGCGCGTTCACCCTGATGGTCGTGCTGCACCTTTTCCTGCGCAAGACCGTGACCGGTTCGACCATCATCGCCATGGCGCAGAACCGCGACGGTGCGTCACTGGTCGGCATCGATGCGAACAAGGTCGCGATGCTCACCTTCGCGATCTCGGGCGCGCTGGCCGCGGTCGCCGCCACCCTGTACGCGCCGATCAATCTGGTGTACCCCGCGATGGGCAACCTGGTCATCACGAAGGCGTTCGTGATCATCATCCTCGGCGGCATGGGCAGCGTACCCGGCGCGATTGTCGGCGGCCTGATCATCGGCTTCGCCGAGAGCTTCGGCGCCTTCTACATCTCGACCGATTACAAGGACATCATCGCGTTCGTGCTGCTGGTGTTCATCCTGTCGGTGCGCCCACAGGGCCTGTTCACCAAGGGGGCGACTTGATGAGGTATCTGACAGGCAAGCCGGGCTGGCTGCTGCTGCTCGCGCTCGGACTGGCGTTTCCGTTCCTCGCGAAGAACGATTACCAGCTCACCGTCATGAGCACCGCCTATATCTTTGCGCTGGCGACCTTGGGGCTGAACCTGATCACCGGCTACACGGGCCAGTACAACCTGGCGCACAGCGGGTTCATGGCCGTCGGCGCCTATACGCTGGGCATTCTGACGGTGGACCATCAGGTCCCGTTCTGGATCGCGTTCGCACTCTCGGGCGTGGTGGCCGCGGCGCTCGGATTTTTCATCGGCATCGTGTCGCTGCGGCTCAAGGGCCACTACTTCTCGATCTTCACGCTCTGCGTCGGCTACATCATGTTCCTGGTGATCGAGAAGTGGGAGAGCCTGACGCACGGCACCGTGGGCATCATCGGCATTCCTGCACCGGCCGGTATCGGCTCGCTGGTCTTTGATTCGCCCCGCACGCTCTACTACCTTGTCTTCGTGTTCCTCGTGCTCGGCACGTGGGTCATGCACCGGATCGTCACTTCGCTGCTCGGACGCACCTTCATGGCGATACGCAACAGCGATGAATTGGCGGAGTCGCTGGGCATCAATCTCATGCGCAACAAGTTGCTGGCCTTCATGCTGTCGGTGTTCTACGCCGGCATGGCCGGCGGACTGTACGCTGGGTTCGTGCGCTTCCTGGGTCCCGGCCTGGCCGGCGTCGAGAACTCCTTCGACATGACCATGTACATGCTGGTGGGCGGCCTGGGCACGCTGCTGGGGCCGCTGCTCGGCGCCTTGATGGTGCCGTGGCTCACCCAGTACCTGCAGTTCCTCCAGGAATACCGCTTTATCGTGTTCGGACCTATTCTTGTCGTGCTGGTAATTTTCGTGCCTGATGGGATCGTGGGCAGCTACACGGGCTGGCGCGCCCGCCGGGATGCGCTGTCCGCAGCACCCAAGCCAACCACGGCGGTGGCCGAGGCCGCTGAACCCCAGCCCGGGGCCAGCCATGCTTGAAGTACGCAATTTGACCAAACGCTTCGGCGGGCTCACCGCTGTCAGCGAGGTCAGCGCCACCATCGAGCGAGGCAAGATCAACGCCGTCATCGGTCCCAACGGTGCCGGCAAGACCACCTTCTTCAATCTGGTCAGCGGTGTGATCCCACCGACTTCGGGCTCCATCACATTCGACGGCCATGACATCACGCATCTGCCCGCCGACCAGGTCGCGCGCCTGGGCATTTCGCGCACATTCCAGACCACAGCCCTCTTCGACATGGCCACCGTGCTGGACAACCTGATTGTGGGGCACCGGCTGCGCACGGAGTCGGGCCTGTTCGATGTGCTGGTCAATTCGCCCCGGCTGCGCCGCGAAGAGCAGCTCTGTCGCGAGAAGGCGCGCGAGGCACTGGATTTTGTCGGCTTGTCTCATATCGCACATCGCATGGCGGGGGACATCTCGCAAGAAGAGCGCAAGCGCGTGGCGTTCGCGTTGGCACTTTCCACCCAGCCCAAACTGCTGCTGCTCGATGAACCGGCGGGCGGCGTGAACCCCGAGGAAACCGAAGGGCTGTCCGAACTTATCCGCAAGCTGGTCCGCCACAACCTGACGGTATGCCTGGTCGAGCACAAGATGCAAATGATCATGAGCCTGGCCGACAAGA
>DATNCB010000880.1:0-1995 GCA_035571715.1 Ramlibacter sp. | reverse complement strand
AGCCGCTCCTTGATCTGGCCCTGGAACTGCGGGTCGAGCACCCGCGCGGCCAGCACATAGGAGGCGCGGGCAAACACGTCTTCCGGCAGCAGCTTCACCCCCTTGGGCAACAGCGAATGCAGGTCGACGAAACTCTTCACGGCGGTGAATAGCCCGTCGCGCAGGCCCGCTTCGTGGGTGCCGCCGGCGCTGGTTGGAATCAGGTTGACGTAGCTTTCACGCAGCGGCTGGCCCTCGTCGGTGAAGGCGACGCACCACTGCGCGCCCTCGCCTTCGGCGAAGTTGTCGTTGTTCTGCGCGAAACCCTCGCCTTCGAACAGCGGAATCACCGGCTCGCCGGCGAGCGACTGCATCAGGTAATCGCGCAGCCCCCCCTTGAACTGCCAGCTCTGCGTGTCGCGGCTCTTTTCATTGACCAGCGACACCGTCACGCCCGGCATCAGCACCGCCTTGCTGCGCAATAGATGGGTCAGCTCCGGCATCGGCACCTGGCTGGACTCGAAGTACTTGGGATCGGGCCAGACGCGCACTGTCGTGCCGCTGCGGCGATCGCCCTCCTGGGCCTTGCGCACCTGCAGTTTCTCGGCCACGTCGCCGCCGGCGAACGCCATCCTCGCGACCTGCCCATCGCGGTGTGTGACGACTTCGAGCCGCTTGGCCAGCGCATTGGTGACCGACACGCCCACGCCATGCAGGCCGCCCGAAAAGCTGTAGGCACCGCCCCGGCCCTTGTCGAATTTGCCGCCGGCATGCAGGCGCGTGAACACCAGCTCGATCACCGGCGCTTTTTCTTCCGGATGCATGCCGAACGGAATGCCGCGGCCATCGTCTTCCACGCTGACCGAACCGTCGGTATGCAGGGTGGTCTTGATGCGTTTGCCGTAGCCGGCCAGCGCCTCGTCGGCGGCGTTGTCCAGCACCTCCTGGATCGCATGCAGCGTGTTGTCGGTGCGCGTGTACATGCCGGGCCGCTGCTTGACCGGCTCCAGGCCCTTGAGCACGCGGATCGAAAGTTCGGAATATTCGGCGGGGAGTTTGCTGGCCATGGGAGGACGATTGTAGTCGGAAAGCGTGTAATCACTGTATGGACATACAGATAACAGTCATTCATGCTCTAGCCGCATCAATGGTTGCCGAAAGAATCAACAAGCTTTTGTTCCCCCGGAAAGCGGCATCGGGTGTCTTTCGCTAAAGTCGGCTGATGCAAGAACCAGCCGCCCGAAATCTCTCAATGCTCCAGGTCCTGGCCTGCGGCGCCGGCATCGTGACGCTGTCGATGGGCATCCGCCATGGCTTCGGCCTGTGGCTGCAACCCATCACGCAGGCCCAGGGCTGGAACCGCGAGACCTTTGCCTTCGCCCTGGCGATCCAGAACCTTGCCTGGGGCTTCTTCGGCATCTTCGGCGGCATGCTGGCGGACCGCATCGGGCCGCTGAAGGTGCTGATTGGCGGCGCCGTGCTGTATGGAGTGGGGCTGCTGGGCATGGCCTTGGCGCCCACCCCACTGGTCTTCTCGCTGACCGCCGGCGTCCTGATCGGAGCAGCGCTGGCCGGCACGACCTATCCGGTGATCTATGGCGTGATCGGCCGGCAGGTCGACCCGGCCAAGCGCTCCTGGGCGATGGGCGTGGCGGCGGCGGCAGGATCGTTCGGCCAGTTCCTGATGGTCCCGGTGGAAGGCTTTCTCATCAGCGGCTTCGGCTGGCAGGAGGCTTTGCTCACGCTTGGCCTGTTCGTCTTGTTGATCGGGCCGCTGGCGTTCGGGCTGCGCGAGCCGGGTTTCGCGGGCGGCGCCGTCGCGAAGCGGGAGCAGAGCATCATCGAAGCGCTGCGCGAAGCGATCAAGTACCCCAGCTTCCAGTTGCTGATGGCCGGTTTCTTCGTCTGCGGGTTCCAGGTCGTCTTCATCGGCGTGCACATGCCCAGTTACCTGAAGGACAAGGGGCTGTCGCCGCAGGTCGCCGGCTATGCGCTGGCGCTGATAGGCCTGTTCAA
>DATNCB010000879.1:0-2381 GCA_035571715.1 Ramlibacter sp. | reverse complement strand
TGCTCGCCGTCCAGCAGCAGCCAGTCGAAACCGGCACCCGCGCAGATTTCGGTGCTGTAGTGATCGGCCAGGCCGACCCACAGGCCGATCTGGGGGCGATTTTCCTTGAGCGCCTGCTTGAAGGAGTTGACGGGTGATTGCATGATCGCAGACCTTAAACGATTCTTCTTTTGTCGAACAGCGGATGCAAGTTGCTGTGCTTTGCGTCGTACACCTGGCCGGGGCTTTCATCGATCTGGATCGTCACGCCGATGAGGTTCTTCTCGAAAGCCTGAGCAAAGCGGGCCTGAACCTTCGCCAGAACGGCATCCCCGGCCCTCTTCTTGCACGCTTCGCTGCGGCCCGCCGCGATGCGGATGTTGATGTAGCAAAAACCATAGTCGTCTTTGCCATCCGCCACGGCGTAAACCTGTGCCGGGTATGCCAGCACGCGCGTTCCGCCGGGCGGAAACAGCGGCCCTCCGGTTTCGTCTTTCTGTGCGACGAGGACGGCCGCGACGTCCCGGCACAAGGCCGGCATGTCGACGATCGTTTCGAGATTGGCGGTGTATTGGAGGACGACGTGCGGCATAGGGGCACCTAATTGGGGCCAGATTCCAATTCTTCCAACGGCGTCACCGGAAAGATCGCGTTGATCTGCCCGGTGCCGGAACTGCCGAAATAGGGCGTGACGATTTCCACCGGCGAGCGGTAGCTGTCCCAGCCCAGCAGCCCCAGCAGCATGGCGGTGTCGTGCATGTCGCCTTCGCCCCAGCACTTCTCGGCGTACATGGGCAGCATGCCGATGAACGTTTTCCACTCGCCCTGCTTCCAGAGTTCCACCACGCGGTGATCCACCTGCTCGAGGAACGGGTCCCAGACCTTGTGCATGAACTCGGGCGCACGGCCGTTGTCGGCGAAGTGGTGCGACAGCGATCCGCTGGCGAACACCGCCACCGTGCCGTCGTACTTCTCCTCGATCGCCTTGCGCACGGCCAGGCCGAAGCGCCCGGATTCGTGCAGGTCGTGCCAATCGCACCAGCCGCTGATGCTGACCACCTTGAAGTGCTGGTCGCCGTTCATGTAGCGCATGGGCACCAGCGTGCCGTACTGCAGCCCAAGCGTGGTGTCGCTGTGGGCGCGACTTTTCACACCCATGGCGTTGGCCATGTCGCCGATCATGTGGCCCAGCTGGGGGTTGCCGGGGTAAGCGAACGGCATGTTCTTGATGAAGTGCGGCAGCTCGTTGCTGGTATAGACGCCCTCGAAGTTCGCTCCGCAATTGATGTGGTACTCGCTGTTGACCTGCCAGTGCACGTCGAACACCACGATGGTGTCCACGCCCAGTTCGCGGCAGCGCCGGCCGATTTC
The DNA here is from genome assembly GCA_035571715.1 of Ramlibacter sp. Taxonomy (GTDB): domain Bacteria; phylum Pseudomonadota; class Gammaproteobacteria; order Burkholderiales; family Burkholderiaceae_C; genus Ramlibacter. Next base: position 1,031 of record DATNCB010000879.1, on the reverse strand, counting down.
CTTGTGACCGTTGATCGCGGCTTCGCGGCAGCCGAAGTTCGGCCCCGGAAACTCCGACAGGTACAGCGAAGGCACATGGGTGATCTTGGCGGCCAGCGCGAGCCTACCCATGGCGAGCGTCCTCCAAGCTTTCGACTTTACTCATGGCGAGTGTCGCCTTGCTGCGCGTCGTCCAGCGTCACCGCGCGCTGCGGCGCCGTGTTCACTCGCAGCGAGAACACGTCCGGCCGCGCATAGTGGCCGACCACATCGAAATCCATCTGGGCCATCGCGATTTGCGACAGGTCGAGCTCGGCCGTGAGCAGCGCATCTTCGTTGTACACGGGGCCGGCCAGCCGCTTGCCAAGCGGATCGATGATGATGCTGCCTCCGCGCATCAGCACGGTATCGGGCGCTTCGGGCAGGCGGTTGTTCATTTGCTCGGCGGGAAACTGGGAGCGGCGCAGGTGCTGGCAGGCCGACAGCACGAAGCAGCGACCCTCCATTGCGATGTGCTGCATGGTAGAGGCCCAGCTGTCGCGATCGTCGGCGGTCGGCGCGCAGTAAAGCGCGACACGCTGCTGGTACATCGCCATGCGCAGCGCCGGCATGTAGTTTTCCCAGCAGATCACGGCGCCCAGCTTGCCGTAAGGCGTGTCCACCGCGGCGAGCGTGGAGCCGTCCCCGAAACCCCAGACCAGCCGTTCCAGCGCCGTCGGCATCAACTTGCGGTGCTTGCCGAGGATCGAGCCGTCCGGGCCGAGATAGACCGCGGTGCAATACAGCGTGCCGCCGTCGCGCTCGATGATGCCGGTCACCACGTACATCTTGTGGCGCGCGGCGGCCTTGGCGAGCTGTGCGACTTCGGGACCGTCGACCGTCACGGCCGCGTCGAAATAACGCTTGAACTCGGCGCGGCCCTGCGGCGTGCGAGCGCCCAGGTAGATGTGGAAGTCCGCGCCCTTCGGATAGCCGCCGATGAAGGCTTCGGGAAACACCAGGAGCTGTACGCCGCGCCCGGCCGCCTCCGCCATCAGGGCGAGCGCGCGCTC
>DATNCB010000878.1:0-2060 GCA_035571715.1 Ramlibacter sp. | reverse complement strand
GCTGAACGAGGACGAAATGCGCGCAGGGTTCACCGAGCTCGGCGCCGATGTCAACCTGCAGCGCTTCTTGAATTTCCTCCAGGAACGCAGCGGCAAGAGCGCCGGCGCCATTCGTTTGTCCATCGGGTTGGCGAGCAACTTTGCCGACGTGGAACGTTTCATTGCCTTTGCCGCGGGTTTCAGGGACCAGACGGCGCTGACCATCGGAACAGTCTCGTTCGACATCGACTCCTGTCGCGTTGTGCGCGATGGCGGCTGAAGCGAACGCGCTTTCCTGCACAATGCGCCGGAGCCTTTTCGTTCGAGTTTGACGGAGTCATCAATGAAGTCCCCTATCGCCCTCATGCCCGCGGCGTTGGCCGCCGCCGCGGCCTTCGCGCTGTCGTGTGCCGCCCCATCTGCTTCGGCCCAAGCGAGCCCCGATGCCCGGCCAATGCATATCGTCGTTCCGTTCGCCCCTGGCGGCGCGCAGGACGTCATCGGGCGCTACCTGGGCACCAAGCTCACGGCCCGCCTGGGTGTGCCGGTGATCATCGACAACAAGGCGGGGGCGGGCGGTGTGATCGCGGCAGACGCGGTGGCCAAAGCGGCGCCCGATGGCAACACGCTGCTGCTGGCCACCGGCGGCGCCATCACGGTCGCCCCACACCTGAACGCCAAGCTGCCGTACGACGCCAAGCGGGATTTCGTTGCGGTCGCCATGGTGGCGGACACGCCGATGACGCTCGACGTGCGGGCGCAAAGTCCCTACACCAGCGTGGCCGACGTGCTGCGCGACGCCAAAGCGCGGCCCGGCCAGGTCAGCTTCGGCTCCACCGGCAACGGCACCGTGTCGCACCTGACCGGCGAGCTGTTCGCGCAGACCGCCGGCGTGCAGTTGCTGCACGTGCCTTACCGCGGCGCCGCGCCCGCCATAACGGACCTGCTGGGCGGGCAGGTCGCGCTGATGGTGACGAGCGCGACGTCGATCGAGCCGATGGTGCAGGACAACAAGGCGCGGGCCCTGGCCAGCTTCACCACTACACGCCTGCCCACGTTGCGAGGCGCGCCGACCATGGCCGAGGCCAGCGGCTTCAAGGGACTCGAGGTGCCCGTCTGGGTCGGCCTGCTCGCCCCAGCCAAGACGCCACCGGCGCAGGTTGAAAAACTGGCCGCCGAGATAACGGCCATCTGCAAACTGCCCGAAACCCAGGAACGCTTCAAGGGACTGGGCGCGATCCCCGCCTGTGCCGGATCGAAAGAGCTGGACAAAGTGATTGCCGATGACTTCGAGCGCTGGGGCAAGGTGATCCGCCAGGGCAACATCAAGGCCGAATAGACGGGGGGCTCATGAAAGTTGGAATCGCAGGGGCCGGCGGCATCGGTTTCGCGAGCGCGGCCTGGCTGGCGCACGCCGGCCACACTGTCTGCCTCTGGTCACCGCGGGCGGCCAGTGCCGATGGGTTGCGCGCCGGGCCATTGCGCTCTTCGGGCGTGCTGAAAACCCAAGCTCGAGTCGAGGTCGCCGACAGCGCGCAGGCGCTATGCGATTTTGCCGACGTGCTGCTATTGGCCGTGCCGGTCAACGGCCACCGCGCCGTGATGGACCAGCTGCTGCCGCACCTGCGCGACCCCCAGGCAGTGATCGTCAGCTCGATGGCTTCGCTCTCGGCGCTGTATCTGGCGGAAGCGGCACGCGCGCGTGGTTGCGGCGTCACCGTGGCCAGCTTCGGTACCACTGTCCTTACTGCGCGCCGGGACGGCCCGGACCACGTACGCATCATGACCCGGCGCCCCGCACTCGGCGTGTCCGCGTTGCCGCTTGCGCGGACACAAGCCATGGTGGCGTTGTGCGCAGAGCTGTTCGGTGACGGGTTCAGCGCGCACGAAAACGTGTTGGCCAGCGCGCTGACCAACATCAACCCCGCCGCCCACGGGCAGCTGGCGCTGTTCAACTGGACGCGCATCGAGCGCGCCGAGAACTGGCCGCAGTACCACTACATGACGCCGTCGGTGGCAGCCGTGATCGAGAAGCTGGACGGCGAACGGCTGGCGCTGGCCCGCGCGTTCGGTTTGCAGGT
>DATNCB010000877.1:0-3313 GCA_035571715.1 Ramlibacter sp. | reverse complement strand
GGTGGCGGTCGCCCGCGCGCACGGCGTGCCGCTGCCCGAAGACTATGCGCGCCTGCGGCTGCAGTTTGCCGACGGCTTGCCGGCCGACATGACCTCGTCGATGCACCACGACCTGGAACGCGGCAACCGGCTCGAAGTGCGCTGGCTCGCCGGCGGTGTCGTGGAGCTCGGCAAGGCCAAGGGTGTCCCGACACCGTTGAATCGCACGATCGCCGACATCCTGGCCTTGCACGCAGAACGAGGCAGTCATGGCTGATCCGACCGGCGGCATGGCCGCGCTTCGCCTGCGCAGCGTCACCTGCACCCCGGTCGAAGTGCCCCTGCGCTACGTGCTGGGCACCAGCGCGGCAACGGTGCGGGCCGCTCCCTTGCTCCTGGTCGAAGTGCTGACCGAACAGGGCGTCGCCGGCCGCTCATATGTGTTCTGCTACCGGCGCAGCGGCGCCAAATCGATCGCCCTCGTGCTCGAAGACGCGATCGAGCTGGTGCGCGGCGACAGCGTCGCGCCGCTCGCCATCGCGGCCAAGTTGCAGCGCCGTTTCGCGTTGATCGGCGTGACGGGCATCGTGCGCATGGCCCTGTCCGCCTTCGACATGGCGTTGTGGGACGCGCTGGCCCTTGCCGCCGATGTGCCCCTCACCTGCCTGCTCGGAGGCACGCCGCGGCTCGTGCGCGCCTATAACTCCTGCGGTCTGGGCCTGATGAGCCCGCAAGCTGCCGCCGATGAAGCGCAGGCTTTGCTCGAGGGCGGCATGCAGGCCGTGAAATTGCGATTGGGTTACGCGACGCTGGCCGAGGACCTCGCGGTTACCCGCGCGGTTCGCGCCCGGTTGCCGGACGCGATCGAACTCATGGTCGACTACAACCAGGCCTTGTCGCGCGTCGAAGCGCTGGCGCGCGGGCGGGCATTGCAATCCGAAGGCGTTGCATGGCTGGAAGAGCCGATCCGCCACGATGACTTGGCCGGCAACGCCGAGATCGCCCGCGCGCTCGACCTGCCGCTGCAATTGGGCGAGAACTTCGACGGCCCGAAGGACCTGCTGCAAGCATTGCAGGCCGGCGCCTGCGACCTCGTGATGCCCGACGCCGGCCGCATCGGTGGTGTCAGCGGCTGGATGCAGGCAGCCGGTGTGGCGCAGGCCCACGGCGCCCTCATGAGCTCGCACCTGATGCCCGAAGTCAGCGCCCATTTGCTGGCGGCCACGCCGACTTGCCATTGGCTCGAGTACGTGGACTGGACCAATGCGATCGCGCAGGAGCCGGTGAAAATCGAGAACGGCTGCTGGCCGATGAGCGATAAACCGGGGACCGGACTGGAATGGGATGCCGATGCCGTGGGACGCTACCGCATCGCGTGACAACGCTCCTGGCGCGGCGGGCCCGCTACGGATCTATGACAAACTCGCGCGCTTGAACCAGCCTACGCCCGCCATCGTCGCCCAGGATGCCGTCAGACGGCTTCCGCGTGTTGCGCTCTTCCTGTTTTGCCTGGCGTATGTGGTGCCCGGATTCGTCGGCCGCGAGCCCTGGAAGAACTCCGACGTGACGGCCTTCGGCTACATGTTCGAATTGACGCGGGGCGTGTCTTCATGGCTTGCGCCCACCCTCGTGGGACAGCCACCCGAATTCGACGCGCTGCTGCCGTACTGGCTGGGCGCATGGGCCATGCAGCTTTCACCGCCCTGGATTGCGCCCGACTTCGCTGCGCGCATCCCGTTCGTGCTGCTGCTGGTCCTGACTTTGCTCGCCACCTGGTACGGCGTGTACTCCCTGGCCCGCAGTCCGCAGGCGCAGCCGGTCCCCTTCGCTTTCGGCGGCGAGGCCAATCCGACCGACTACGCCCGTGCCATGGCCGACGGCGGGCTGCTTGCGTTGATCGCGTGCCTCGGTCTGGCTCAGCTCTCGCACGAAACCACGCCGGCGCTGGCCCAGTTGGGATTCACCTCGCTGAGCTTCTACGCGATGGCGGCGCTGCCCCGGCGGCCGGCCTTCGCCGCGTTGTGGCTGTTCTCCGGCATGGCGGGGCTGGCGCTCAGCGGCGCGCCCGTCATGGCCATCCTGTTCAGTGCGGGAGGATTGGTGATCAGCCTGCTCGATCGCGATGCCCGCGACGACGAAACGCGCACCAGGCCATGGATCGCCGCCGGCATTCTTGCGGCAGCGCTGCTGGCTACGCTGGCTCTGGCATGGGCCCTGGATCTCTGGCGCTGGCGTATCAGCGCGGACAGCCTGGCACGCGAATCGGGTGCGCTCGGGCGGCTGTTGCTGTGGTTCACCTGGCCGGCCTGGCCGCTGGCGTTGTGGACGCTCTGGCGCTGGCGCCGCCAGCTGGGTAGCCGCCACGTCGCGCTGCCACTGTGGTTCGTGCTCGTCGCCGTCTTCACGACATTGGTGACGCCATCGTCCGACCGGTCTTTGCTGCTGGGCCTGCCCGCGTTCGCTACCCTGGCCGCTTTCGCACTTCCCACGCTGGGCCGCAGCGTGGCGGCGCTGATCGACTGGTTCACGCTGCTGTTCTTCAGCGGCTGCGCCTTCATCATCTGGGTGATCTGGGTGTCCATCCAAACCGGCGTGCCGGCGAAGCCCGCCGCTAACGTGGCCAGGTTGGCGCCCGGCTTCGAGCCGAGTTTTTCCGTGCTGGCTTTTCTGGCGGCCGTGGCCGCGACGCTGGCGTGGGGCTGGCTGGTTAAATGGCGCACCGGCCGCCATCGCATGGTCCTGTGGAAGAGCCTCGTACTGCCCGCCGGTGGTGCGGCCCTGTGCTGGCTGCTCGTGATGACGCTGTGGCTGCCACTGCTGGACTACGCGCGCAGCTACGCCCCGGTCGTGCGCGGCGTGATGCGGCACATCGATCAACCCGGCTGCGTCAATGCGTTCGGGCTCAGCCCGGGCCAGCTAGCGGCATTCCGCTATCACGGCCAAATGGATCTGCAGCACGCCACCCGCGAAGGCAGCTGTCCCTGGCTGCTCGCAGCCGCCCGTCTGCAGCCGTCAATGGAACTTGCGCTGGACATGCGAAGCTGGCGACTGGTCTCGAGCATCCGGCGCCCGGCCGATGCCAATGACAACGTGCTCCTGTACCGGAAAATCGTCTCCCGGTGACTGAACTGCGCACGATTGCCCAGCATGCGGCAACGGTGCTGGTCGGCCAGCTTGCCGTGATGGCCTTCGGCGTGACCGACACCATCGTGGCCGGCCGCTACTCGCAGCAGGCCCTGGCTGCACTCTCGGTCGGTTCGGCGGTGTACATCAGTGTCTTCGTCGGGCTCATGGGCATGCTGCAGGCTTTGCTGCCCACGTGGGCCGAACTGCA
>DATNCB010000876.1:0-7166 GCA_035571715.1 Ramlibacter sp. | reverse complement strand
CGCATCTCGATCGCGTCCGACACGTCGCGTTCCGAAAAAGTGCGCACGGCGAAGCCGCCGTTGGGCAGCGCCTGCAGCAGACCCTCCTGCTCCAGCCGGACCAGCGCGGCGCGAATCGGCGTGCGGGACACGCCCAGCTTTTCCACGATGGCGAGCTCGGCGATGCGCGCGCCGCTGGGCAGCTCGCCGGCCAGGATCATTTCGCGCAGCCGCAGCTGCGCCTTGACGGCTTGCGAACCGCCGGCCTCGACCGGCTCGATGGGAATGGATGACTTTGGCTGCGCCATTCTGTTCTTGGCTTGTATACAGAATTATGGCAGTTTATAAGTAATTAGCATGGGTACTTGTCCGGATTGTCCAGTTCTGGAGGGCCAATGCAGCTTGTCCATCGACGGCTATTGCCCCCGCTGTATACATCAATCCTGGATTTTCAGCATAATTGGCTTGCACATCCGGGCTCCTCCGCCCTCAGCTCCCTGCTTTTCCTAGGACCCACATGTTCCCGAAAAATACCTGGTACGTCGCGTGCACGCCCGCTGAAATCGATGACAAGCCGCTCGGACGGCAAGTCTGCGGCGAGAAGATCGTCTTCTATCGGGGTGCCGAAGGCAAGGTGGCCGCGTTGGAGGATTTCTGTCCGCATCGCGGCGCGCAGCTATCGCTCGGACAGGTCTGCGAAGGCAAGCTGGTGTGCGGCTACCACGGCCTGGCGATGGGATGCGACGGCAGGGCCATTTCGATGCCGGGCCAGCGCGTTCAGGGCTTTCCGCAAATCCGCAGCTACCCCGTGGCCGAACGCTACGGCTTCATCTGGGTCTGGCCGGGCGACGCGGCACTGGCCGACGACGGCAAGATTGCCCACCTCGAGTGGGCCGACAACCCCGAGTGGGCGTTCGGCGGCGGGATGTACCACATCCACTGCGACTATCGCCTGATGGTCGACAACCTGATGGACCTGACGCATGAGACCTATGTTCACACGACGAGCATCGGCCAGAAGGAGATCGACCAGGTCCCGGTCACCACGCGCCTCGAGGGCGAGACGGTGGTCACCAGCCGCTTCATGGAGAACGTGATGGCCCCGCCGTTCTGGCGCGCCAACCTGCGCGGCAACAACCTGGCCGACGATGTGCCGGTCGACCGCTGGCAGGTCTGCCGCTTCAAGCCGCCGAGCCACGTGATGATCGAAGTCGGCGTGGCGCATGCGGGCAAAGGCGGCTACAACGCCGACCCCAAGGACAAGGTCTATGCCATCGTGGTGGACTTCCTCACGCCCGAAACCGAAACGTCGATGTGGTACTTCTGGGGCATGGCCCGCAACTTCAACCCGCGCGACAAGGCCCTCACGGCGCAGATCCGCGACGGCCAGGCCAAGGTGTTTGCCGAGGACCTCGCGGTGCTGGAAGCGCAGCAGGCCAACCTGACCCGGTATCCGCAGCGCAAGCTGCTGGCGCTGAACATCGACGCAGGCGGCGTGCAGTCCCGCCGCATCATCGACCGCCTGGTCGCGCAGGAACAGCCGCAGCAGAAAGCGGCGTAGGCAGGCCCTGATGGAAAGCCTTGCTGTCCGGGTCGTGCGGAAAACGCATGAGGCCGAAGACATCGCCAGCTTCGAGCTCGCCAGTGCCGGCGGCGCGCCGTTGCCGGCGTTCAGCGCCGGCTCGCATATCGATGTGCAGGTGCCCGGCGGACTGACGCGGCAGTATTCGCTTTGCAACGACTCGGGCGAGCAGCACCGCTACCGCATCGCTGTGCTGCGCGACCCGGCCTCGCGCGGCGGTTCCGTCGCCATGCACGAGGCGGTACACGAAGGCGACGTCATCCACATCAGCGAGCCGAGGAATCATTTTCCCTTGCACCACGCCACGCGCTCGCTGCTGTTTGCCGGCGGCATCGGCGTCACGCCACTGCTGTGCATGGCCCAGCGGCTGGCCACCATCGGCGCCGCCTTCGCGCTGCACTACTGCACCCGTTCGCCCGAACGCACGGCGTTTCACCAGGAGATCATGGCGTCGCCCTTTGCACGCTGCGTGCAGTTCCACTTCGACTCGGGTCCACCCGGGCAGAAGCTGGATCTGCCGTCTGTAATCGCCCGGCCCGACCCCGGCACGCAGCTTTACGTGTGCGGTCCCACCGGTTTCATCGACTACGTGGTGAGCACCGCGAAAGCGAAGGGCTGGCCCGGCGACCAGGTCCATCTGGAATATTTCGGCGCGGCGCCGCAGGACACCACGGGCGACACCGCATTCGAGGTCAAGATCGCCAGTACCGGCAAGAGCTATCCCGTCGCCGCGGGGCAGAGCGTCGTGCAGGCCCTGCAGGCGCACGGGATCGAGATCCTCACCTCCTGCGAACAGGGCGTTTGCGGAACCTGCATCACGCGCCTGCTGGAAGGCGAGCCCGACCATCGCGACGTGTACTTCACCGACGAAGAACACGCGAAGAACGACCAGTTCACGCCCTGCTGTTCACGTGCCAGGAGCAAGACATTGGTGCTCGACCTGTAGCGGCGGCGGTTCTACCATATGCTTTTCACCCGACCACCCAGAGGAGCCCGAGCATGAGCCAGCTACCCGCCCGCTACGACCACGTCGGCAGCTTCCTGCGTCCCAAGTACCTGCTGGAAGCGCGCGAACAGAAAGCCAAGGGCGAGATCACGCCCGGGCAGCTTCGCAAGGTCGAGGACAAGGCCATCACCGAAATCGTGAAGTTGCAGGAAGACGTCGGCCTCAAGAGCATCACGGACGGCGAGTTCCGCCGCACCTATTTCCATATCGACTTCCTCGAGCAGATCGGCGGCGTCAAGACCGACATACCGGTGACCATCAAGAAGCCCGACGGTACGGAGGAGCTGGCGCCCCCGGTGATGCGCGTGATCGACAAAGTGCGTCATGCGAAGAACATCCAGCTCGCCGACTTCCAGTACCTGAAGAGCCAGGTGAGCCCGGGCCACACGCCCAAGGTCTGCATTCCCTCGCCGACCATGCTGCATTTCCGCGGCGGCCGGGCCGGCATCAGCAAGGAAGCGTATCCCGAGCTGGAACCCGATTTCTACGACGACGTCGCCAAAGCCTACGGCGACGAGCTGCGATCGCTGGCCGCGGCCGGCTGCACCTATGTGCAGATGGACGACACCAACATGGCGTACCTGTGCGACGAGAAGATGCGGGAGGCGGCGCGCCAGCGTGGCGACGACCCCAACGAGCTGCCGCACCGCTATGCCAAGTTCATCAACAAGGTGGTGGCGCAAAAGCCGCCCGGCATGCTGCTGGCCATGCACCTGTGCCGCGGCAACTTCAAGAGCACACACGCGGCCAGCGGCAACTACGAGCCGGTGGCCGAAGCGTTGCTCAAGGAGATGAATCTGGACGCGTACTTCATGGAGTACGACGACGAGCGCTCCGGCGACTTCCGCCCGCTGCGTTTCCTGCCCAAGGGCAAGACCGCCGTGCTCGGACTGGTGACAACGAAATTCGGAGAGCTGGAAGACAAGGACGCGCTCAAGCGCCGCATCGCCGAAGCGGCGCAGTACGCGCCGATCGAGCAGCTCGCGCTGTCGCCGCAATGCGGCTTCTCGAGCACCGTGCACGGCAACAAGATTGCGGTGGAGGCACAGCGCGACAAATTGCGGCTGGTGATCGAGACGGCCCAGGAGGTTTGGGGCACTACCTGAGACAGGGGGTAAGCCATGGTTCTGATGAACCGGCGCGCCGTGATCGGCGCATTCGCTGCGGTAACTCTTCCCTTCGGCGCCGGGACGCCGGCGATCGCGCAGTCCGGCAAGATGCAATCGTGGCCGCTGGGCACTTCGCGGCGCACCGGCATCCATGACCTCGCACCCGCGCCGGACGGCGGCGTCTGGTTCACGGCGCAAGCAAGCGGCCACCTGGGCTGGTTCGATCCCAAGGCCGGCCGCGCCGAACTGATCGCCCTCGGCTCGGGCTCGGGTCCGCACGGCGTGATCCAGGGACCGGACAAGGCCGCGTGGATCACCGATGGCGGCCAGAACGCCATCGTGCGGGTCGGCTGGCCGGACCGCAAGGTACAGGTTTTCCCACTGCCGCGCGGCTCCCCCTACGCCAACCTCAACACGGCCGCGTTCGATGGCGATGGCGACCTGTGGTTCACCGGCCAGGGCGGCTACGTCGGCAAGCTGGCTGTCAAGACCGGCCAGGTCAGCGTGAAGGAATCGCCGCGCGGGAGCGGACCCTATGGCATCTGCTCGACGCCCGCCGGCGAGGTCTGGTGGTGCTCGCTGGCGGGCTCATTCATCGCGCATATCGACCGGCGCACCGGCGACTCGAAGATCGTCGAGCCTCCAACGAAGAACCAGGGAGCGCGCCGGGTCTGGAGCGACAGCAAGGGGCGCCTGTGGGTCAGCGAGTGGAACAGCGGCAACCTGTCGATGCACGATCCACAAGGCGGGACCTGGCGTCAGTGGAAGCTGCCGGGTTCCAGTCCCAAGGTCTATGCCGTCTATGTCGATGAGCGCGACATGCCTTGGGTGAGCGAATGGAGCGGCAACGCTGTCTACAGCTTCGATCCGCGCACCGAGAAATTCGAGCGCTACGGTATGCCGCGCGACAGCGCCAACGTGCGCCAGATCCTCGGCCGCCCCGGCGAAGTGTGGCTGCCCGAAAGCGGCACGGAACACATCACGGTGATTCGCACCAGCTGAGCTGGGCGCTCCCCGAGTCCGTGCAGCTGCTGCATCAAAGCTGAGCAGGCGATCCGTTTCGCAGCCGAGCTGCCGCAAATGCGGTACTTCTCAAAGCCCGCGAGCGGCGCAATAATCCGTGCCCCACAAAGAGGCATGCCGGCGTTGAGGCCGGCAGCCGCAGGACGGAGTAATTGCGCAGACGGAGCTCATTCACTGCAAGGAGAGCATCATGGCAAGTTACATCGCATTAGGGAAATTCACCGAACAGGGCGCCCGCACAGTCAAGGATACGACCAAGCGCGCCGACGCCGTAAGAGACATGGCGGGACGTTTCGGGGTGACCATCAAGAGCATCCATTGGACCCTGGGTCAGTACGACGTGGTGACGTTTTGCGAAGCGGCCGACGAAGCCTCGGCAACCGCGTTCGGATTGGCACTCGCTTCCGCCGGCAACGTCCGCACCGAGACACTCAGGGCATTTTCCAAAGACGAAATGGCAGCGATTCTAGCCAAGCTGCCCTGACGCCGGAACGCGGCGCGGCCGCGTCAGTGGTGCTGCGGCGCGGGCGTCACTTCCCAGTGCTGCAGTACCCGGTCGTGGCTGTCCACGCTTTCCAGCCGCACGCGGAAACCCCAGAGCCGCGCCACATGCTTGACCACCTCTTCCGCGCCGTTGTCCAGCGGCCGGTCGTTGTGACGGGTGTGGCGCAGCGTCAGTGACCGGTCGCCGCGCAGGTTGACGTTCCAGACCTGGATGTTGGGCTCGCGCGAACCCAGGTCGTACTGGCGCGACAGTGACTCGCGGACGCGGCGGTAGCCGGCGTCATCGTGGATCGCCGCGACTTCGAGTTCCTTCTGGGTCGCGTCGTCCAGTACCGAGAACAGGCGGAACTCGCGCATCAGCCGCGGCGAGAGGTACTGGCCGATGAAGCTCTCGTCCTTGAAATGGCGCATCGCATAGTCCAGCGTCTTGTGCCAGTCCGATCCGGCGATGTCGGGGAACCATTGATGGTCTTCCTTGGTCGGCTTCTCGCAGATGCGCCTCAGGTCGGTGAACATGTTGAAGCCCAGCGCATAAGGATTGATGCCGCTGTAGCGCGGGTCCGTCACCGGCGGCTGGAACACCACGTTGGTGTGCGAACTGAGGATTTCGATCAGGAAGCCATCGGACAACAGGCCCTGGTCGTACATGTCGTTGAGCAGCGTGTAGTGCCAGAAAGTGGCCCAGCCTTCGTTCATGACCTGGGTCTGGCGCTGCGGATAGAAGTACTGGGCGATCTTGCGCACGATGCGCACGATCTCGCGCTGCCAGGGTTCCAGCAGGGGAGCGTTCTTCTCGATGAAGTACAGGATGTTCTCCTGCGGCTCCTCGGGGAAGCGCCGGTGCTCCTTCTTGGACTGCTTGCCCTGGCTCCTGGGCAGCGTGCGCCACATGTCGTTGACTTGCTGCTGCAGGTAGGCTTCGCGGTCCTTGCGGCGCATTTCCTCTTCGACCATCGAGATCTTCTGCGGGCGCCGGTAGCGGTCCACTCCGTAGTGCATGAGCGCGTGACAGCCGTCCAGCACCTGCTCTACGGCCTCCACGCCATGCCGCTCCTCGCATTCGCCGATGTAGTCCTTGGCATACACCAGGTAGTCGACGATGGAACTCGCATCCGTCCACATCCGGAACAGGTAGTTGCCCTTGAAGAACGAGTTGTGCCCGAAGCACGCATGCGCAATGACCAGCGCCTGCATCGGCATCGTGTTCTCTTCCATCAGGTAGGCGATGCAGGGATCGGAGTTGATCACGATCTCATAGGCCAGGCCCATATGGCCGCGGCGGTAATTCTTCTCGCTCGAGATGAACTGCTTGCCGAACGACCAGTGCCGGTAGTTCACCGGCATGCCGACGGAAGCGTAGGCATCGAGCATCTGCTCGGCCGAAATCAGCTCGAGCTGTACCGGATAAGTATCCAGCCCGAAGCGGTGCGCCGTGCGCTCGATCTCCTGGAAGTAGGTTTCGATCAGCTCGAACGTCCAGTCCGAAGGGCTGGGCAGGCGCTTGGCAGAAACCTCTGGTTTATCAATGATTGCGCTCATCGGGCCCCCACATTCATGTGGTCACAATAGTCTTTTTGAACAGGTCACGGAAGACCGGGAAGATCTGGGCCGGCGTCACGATTTTCTGCATCGCGAAGTGCGGGTTGCCATCGCGCACGCGGGTGTATTCCTCCCAGAGGTTCTGATCTTCGTCCGCCACCTGCACATAGGCGAAATAACGGCACAGCGGCAGCAGCTTGCCGTCCAGCAGCTCACGGCACTTGGATGAGTCCTGCTGCCAGTTGTCGCCGTCCGAGGCCTGCGCGCCGTAGATGTTCCAATTCTGGCCCAGGTAGCGCTCGCGGATGATCTGGTGCATGAGCGTCAGCGCACTCGACACCACAGTGCCGCCGCTTTCGGTCGCATGGAAGAACTCGTCTTCGGTCACCTCCGCCGCCTGGGTGTGGTGACGGATGAAAATCAC
>DATNCB010000875.1:0-2929 GCA_035571715.1 Ramlibacter sp. | reverse complement strand
GTGACGGCCGACCTTGACGAGGGGCCGATCATCGAGCAGGATGTCGCACGGGTGGACCACAGCGCGACGGTGGAAGATCTGACGGCGCAGGGCCGCGACACCGAAAGCCAGGTGCTGGCCCGCGCGGTGAAATGGCACAGCGAACACCGGGTGCTGATCAATGGCCACAAGACGGTGATCTTCAAGTGATCTTCAAGTGACTGCCCGCATCCCGCCGATCCAGTGCCTGCTGACATTCGAGGCACTGGCGCGGCTGCGATCGGTCACGCTGGCGGCCGAAGAACTCTGTGTCACCCCGAGCGCCGTGAGTCACCGGGTCAGGCAGCTCGAACAGATCATCGGCACCAAATTATTCGGCCGCGCCGATTTCTCCCTCACCACCGAAGGCAGCGAATATCTGGCGCACGTGCGCGAGGGGCTGAGCGTCCTCGAGCGCTTTCCCGGCAAGGACGGCGCACAGGGCAAGCGCAAGCTGCGCGTGGCCGTGACGCCGACCTTTTCGCGTTCGATCCTGATGCCGCGGCTGCGCGGATTCATCGAGGCCTATCCCGAGATCGACTTGACGCTGCAAGTGTCGATCCCGCTCCTGGACGTCGTGGCCGAGGACGCGGACCTGATAGTGCGCTTCGGCACCGGCCGCTACGCCGACGTCGAACATATCTGCCTGATGACCGACGAGGTCACGCCGCTGGCGGCGCCCAGCTATATCCGCGTCAACGGGCCGTTCGACACGATCGAGGAACTGCTGGCCGCCAAGCTCATCAAGAGCCCGCTGGACCCCTGGCGCACCTGGTTCCTGGCGCATGGCGTCGATGCGGGCGAGCCGGCCGAGGGGTCTTCGTTCAACGATATCGGCCTGGTGTGCGACGCGGCGGCGCAGGGCCTGGGCATCGCCCTCGTGCGCCTGAAGCTGTGCCAGCCGTGGCTGGACAACGGCTCACTAGAACGCATCTCCCAGCGCAATGTCCCCAGCCCGCATGCCCATTACCTGTGCTGGCGCACCGGCACCATGGACCGCTGGGAATGCGCCGCTTTCGTGGAGTGGCTGAAAAAGAGCGTCTGAGCCCAAAAAAAAGGACAGGTGCCGGGGAGTGCCCGCGCACCTGTCCTGGACCCTGCGTGACGGCTGCTCCAGCGGCCGCCCGCAGTGGTGGCCCTCCGTTAATGCTTTGTTGCCGTGATGATCTGGAAATTGCCGAAGAAGAAAGTGGTGCGTTCCACCGACCAGCCGCCCATTTCCTCCAGCAGCAGGACCGGGTCGTGCGAATCCCACAGCGCCAGTCCCAACGGCTCGAACACCTTGAAGTAGGTCCAGCTGAGGGCCCGCAGCACCCACAGTTCGGGCTTGTGGAACTCGCCGAGGTACAGCTTGCCGCCGGGCTTGAGCATGCGGCCGGCTTCGCTGAGGGCTTTTCCCTTCAGCTCGTGCGGCAGCTCATGCAGCAGGAAGAACATGATGTTCGCGTCGGCGAAACCTTCGTCGTGCCTCATCGAGGTGGCGTTGTCCTCGACGTATTGCATCTTGTCGTGACAATGGCCGAGTTTGCTCTTGGCGTGAACCAGCTCGTTCTTGATGATGTCGGCGATGACGATGCGGTCCGCTCCAGACTGCAGCGACGCTTCCACCACGCGCGGAATCACGTTGCCGAAGGCGCAGGAGGTGACCAGCACCTTCTTGTTTCTCAGGTCGGTCGCTCGCAGGCCGTCGACGATCTTGGTGACCAGGCGGGGATACTGGAACAGCAGGATCGCCGAGATGATGGGCTGGAAATCGACCAGCTTGATCAGGCGCATGTTCGAATAGATCGGGTACACATGCGAGCTGTCGCTGCCGGCACCAGCCAGGCCGCGCACGATCAGCGCGCCGCGCGTCACCACAAAAAAGAACAGGCCGGTTGCCGCCAGTACAAAGACCAGTCCGAAAGCCGCATTCATTACCAAAGTATTCATTGCCCCGCCCCTTTCCGCATCCGGAACGCCCGGGCCGGGGCGTCAAGATTCAAGCCATGTTTCATCGCTGCAAGTCCTTTGATGGATTTTCCACACCGCCGGGGCATCGTGCCATTGGCTGAATGGCCGCCAATTGATTTAACGCAGACCCGCGGGCGATGGCTGCCGATTCAGAATCCGCCGATTGACAGTTTTCACCGGCGGTCTGCAAAAAATCTCACGCCGCGGCGCCGGGCAAGAGCCTAAAGTGCACCCATAGACCTAAAGGTATCGAATGAATGCTCCCGAGACCGTCATGCTCCAGCGGGCCGAGCGCCAGTCGCAGGTGGTAAGGGCGCTGCAGGCCGTGCTGCCGCCGGAGGCCTTGCTATGGAACACCGAAGACACCACGCCCTATGAGTGCGACGGGCTGACGGCCTACCGCCAGCGGCCGCTAGTGGTCGCTCTGCCGGAAAACGAGGCCCAGGTCCAGGGGGTGCTGCGCGCCTGCCACGCGCTGGACGTGCCGGTGGTGGCGCGCGGCGCGGGCACCGGCCTGTCGGGGGGTGCCATGCCGAACGCCCTGGGCGTCACGCTGTCGCTGGCACGATTCAACCGGATCCTCAAGCTCGATCCGGCCGCTCGCACGGCTCAGGTGCAGTGCGGCGTGCGCAACCTGGCCATCAGCGAAGCAGCGGCAAGCTACGGCCTGTACTACGCGCCCGACCCCTCGAGCCAGATCGCCTGCACCATCGGCGGCAACGTCGCCGAAAACTCAGGCGGAGTGCATTGCCTGAAGTACGGCCTGACCCTGCACAACGTGCTGAGGGTGCGCGGCTTCACCATCGAGGGCGAGCCGGTGGAGTTCGGCAGCGATGCGCTGGATTGCGCGGGCTATGACCTGCTCAGCGTCGTCGTCGGCAGCGAAGGCATGCTCGCGGTGATCACCGAAGTGACCGTCAAGCTGGTCCCCAAGCCGTTGCTGGCGCGCTGCATCATG
>DATNCB010000874.1:0-7060 GCA_035571715.1 Ramlibacter sp. | reverse complement strand
CTGATTTTTCACGGAGGGGAATCGATCCTGGTGGGTCGGCCGGGCTTCAAACCCGGTGGGTGGCGCCATGCGTCGCCGGGTGGGTTCGACTCCCATTCCCCTCCGCCACAGCGCCATGATCATTGCGACTGCCGGCCATGTGGACCATGGCAAGACGAGACTCGTCATGGCTCTGACGGGCGTCGACACCGACGTCCTGCCCGAGGAGAAGCGGCGGGGCATGACGATCGAACCCGGCTACGCCCATGCCGACCTGGACACGGACGTAACGGTCAGCTTCGTCGATGTTCCGGGTCACGAGCGCTTCATCAGAAACATGCTGGCCGGCGTTGCGGCAATCGATTGCGCGCTGCTGGTCGTGGCGGCCGATGATGGCCCGATGCCGCAAACGCTGGAGCATCTCGCGGTGCTGGACTTGTTGGGCATCACGCGGGCAGCCGTGGCCATCACAAAGATCGACCGGGTGGATGCCGCTCGCGTGGAGCAGGTGCGTTCAGCGGTGGCGGTGCGCCTTCACGCCAGCAGCTTGCGCGATGCAGCCATCTTTCCAGTGTCGGCGCTGACCGGCGAAGGTATCGAAGTGCTGCGCTTGCATCTGGCGCAATTGCAGCGTTTGCTGCCGCCGCGTGCGTCCAGCGGCGCCTTTCGCCTCGCGGTCGATCGCCGCTTCTCGCGGCCGGGCGCCGGCACCATCGTCACGGGTGCAGCGCTGTCCGGACAGGTGACGGTGGGCGACAAACTCGTGATATCGCCGGCCGGACAATTGTCGCGCGTACGCGGCGTGCAGGTGCATGGCAGTGACGTCGATCGCGCCCAGGCCGGCGAGCGCTGCGCATTGAATCTCACAGGAGCCGGGGGCGAGCGCAGCGAAGTCGAACGCGGCGACTGGATCGTCGCACCCTCGGCCCATGCACCGACGATGCGGCTGGACGCATCGCTGCGGCTTCTCGCTGACCTTCCTTCGGCACTGAAGGCAGGAGCTTCGCTTCAATTCCATATCGGCGCTGCCACCTGCGGCGTTCGTGTCATACCGCTGGCGGCACGGCAGGTGGAGCCCGGCACGACCGGCCCGGCGCAGCTCATACTCGCCGCCCCCGTGAGCGCGTTGCAGGGAGATCGTTTCGTCCTGCGCGACGCGGCCGCACATCGCATCGTCGGTGCAGGTTTCGTTCTCGATCCATTCGCGACGGCACGGCATCGGACCCGGCCCGAGCGGCTGGCCGATCTGGTGGCGCTGAATCAGCCCAGTAAAGCGCGCGCATTCGAATCGTTATTGATGGCGCATGCCGAAGGCGTGGAGTGGACGCGCTTTACCCAAGCCATGAACCTCGATGCCGAGCAACAGGCTGCGCTGCGATCCCAGGTTCCCGCGCATGAAGTAGCACATGCCGGCGGGGTGCGCCTTGTCGCACCGGCGCATTGGCAAGCGCTTCGGGATCGCGTGCAGCAAGTCCTGGCCGATTGGCATGGGCAGCACCCTGACAGCGTGGGCATGACGGAAGCGGAACTGGTGCTCGCCCTGGCGCCGATGGCCGATGGTGTATTGCGCCGCGCCGCGATCCGGGCCCAGCGCGCCGGCGACCGGATTGTTCGTGACGGCTTTGTGCTGCGACTGCCGGACCACACGGCACGTCTGACAGCCGATGACGCGGCGCGGTTGCAGCAAGTCGTCTCCGTCATGCAGCCGTTCGGCTTGCGGCCGCCGCCGCTTGGCGAGCTGGCGCCGCTGCTGAACATGGAACTGGCCGAAGCTTCGGCGTTCCTGGAGCGTGCCGCCGGGCTCGGACACCTGGTGCGTGTCGCCAAGAACCGCTTCTTCCTGCCTGCGACGATCGTTGAACTGGTGGAGATCGCGCGCCGTACCGCCATGGATGCACCCGAGGGACGGTTCGACGCGGCGAGTTTTCGTGACCGCTCGGGCATCGGCCGCAACCTGTCGATTCAACTGCTGCACTTTTTCGATCGATCCGGCATCACGCGCTTCGCGGGCGAGCGCCGGTCGATGAGAATCCCGTAAGCCAGCCAGGCCCGCCTCAGCGCCAATCGTCGATACGCACCGTCTTCGCGCGCGCGAAGTTGCCGCCGACCATCTTCCAGGCGGACTGGCTTTCACCGCCGAGCACCACGACGCTGATGTCTTCGGCCCGGTACTTCCGGACCATCTCATCGGGCGCCGCCTTCAGCATAGCGGCCCACGGCTCGACACCGGCCACCGCGTGCGGCTTGATCAGCGTTTGCGTCCACGGATCGTCCCAGTATTCGCGAGCCGTCACGCGCGCATTCTCAGCGCACCAGTCGATCAATTGCTTCTTGCTGGTGAAGCCGCGTTCGACGAAGCCGCGCGCGACGCTCGGATCCAATAGCAGGATCGGCGGGCTGTAGGGCTCGCAGGCCGCCAGGCAGTGGCGGAAACGCTGCTCCCAGGTGTCGCGCGGACCATAGCCGCTGATGGTGTACCAGCCGCCGAGAAACACCGTCACGGTGCTGTCCTGCGGCTTGAAACCGTGCTGGACGTGCAATGGCTCCCAGGGACTGCGCTCTTCGTTTTCGGCCCAGGTACAGGCGTAGTTGTAGGCGTTGCCGATCGCACCCATATAGGTGTCGCCCACGACCGAACCGCCCTGCAGGTTCTGCGAGAGCAGGGCGTGGGCACGGCCGATGGCCACATTCGCGTGGCTATAAGGTCCCATGGCACCGATGCCGCAATGCATGCCGATCTGGTTGCGGATCGGCCCGTTGACGATCGCCGGCGCTGCCCACGAGGTCGTGCTGCTCTGGCGCGCCGTCATGCCGCTGGCCGCCATCGCGAGGATGACCGGGAAGTACTCGGGGCGGGCACCCGCCATCACGGCATTGACCGCCACCTTCTCGACCGTGTACTCCCAGAACTCGCGGTAGTTGGTCGGCCGCATGCGGCCCACCACCTCGTCGGGAGCGTGGCGCGTGCCCTTCAGCATCGCTGCCACGCGCTCTTCGGTCGGCAGCACGATCGGCAGGTAGTCGGTCCAGCGCTCTTCCTCGAAGCGCCGGCGCAGGTCATCCTCGCTGGCCGGCTCCAGCAGTCTGGGCGTCGTGCGAGCGAAGGACGTTCCACTCAGATCGGCCTCGGTCAAGGGAGCGGTCAGGCCTTCGATGATCTCCTGCATGAACGGCCGTTTACTGATCGGATCGGTGCCATCGATATAGGCGCGCAGCTGGGCCGGCGCAACGCCGACGACGGGCTGCGGCACGAAAGCCTGCCGCAGCGTCGGCGTGCCGTTGACGCGTGCGGCATTGCGCGCGAGACGCACGAAAACCTGGGTGTGGATGGCAACGGTGGGAACACCGTCGGCCTCTACAGCCATTGCAAGCCCGGCGACCGTCGGGCAGCAAGTACTTCAGAGACCGACTGCGAACAGCGCCGCGTCCGCTTGCGCAACGACTTTGGCGCGCATCGCCGGATCGTCGACCCAGCTCTCGCGCGGCTTGACGATTTCGGTGCGCACGCTGGGCATGTGCTGCGCAAACCAGTCCTGCAGCTGCTGCATGAAGACTTCGGAATTGTCGAACAGGCAGTCCACCAGGTGGATCAATTTGCCTTCCAGCGTGTCCAGCCGCGGCGCGAGCCGCTTGCCGGTCACGACGGGCGCAAACCCGCGCGGGTCATGGACGGTAAGAAGAGAACTCATAGGTCTCCTTGGTTAGGATCCCGCCGCCGGCACGGGCCAGCCGCCGGAATCGAGATACTCATGCGCGGCGAACGCCGCGGCGATGCCGTCGGCCGCCGCACCTGCGGCCTGGCCGCTGTTACCCGCGCGCACAAAACCCGCAGCCAGCAGTCCGGCTGCGGATGTGCGCAGCATGGAATCGACGACGATACGGCTGTCGCCATCCAGCGGCACGGCGCCAGCGAGCAACCCGGTGTTGGGCACCAGGCCGGCATACGTGAAAATCGCGTCCACCGCCACTTCACTGCCGCCGGCCAGGCGCACTGCGCGCACGGCGTCTTCGCCAAGGACTTCCTCGACCGTCTCGCCGAAGCGAACCGCGATCTTGGGCCGATCGGCCACGCGGTCGCGCCAGAATTTTTGCGCGGTGAGGGCGCCGCCGCGCACCAGCAGATGAACCTCGCTCGCGTGCGCAGCCAGCGTCAGCGCTTCCTGGCAGGCGGAGTCTCCGCCGCCCACGACCGCGACCGGACGATTGCGCAGCAGCGGCCCATCACAGCTGGCGCAATGGCTGACGCCCTTGCCAACCAGCCGCTCTTCGCCTGGCACGCCGAGCGGGCGCAAGTGGCCGCCGCAGGCAAAGATCACCACCGGCGCCTTGACTGCGCCCTCGGCGCTTTGGACGACCCAGTGCTTGCCATCGCGTTCCAGCTGGTCCGCCTCGGCGTTGATGCATTCAGCTCCGGCGTCCATGGCCGCTTCCAGCGTCATCGGTCCGAGGTCGTAACCAGGGATGCCTTCAGGGTGGCCCGGCAGGCCCTCGATCGACTCGATGGACAGCAGCAGGCCGCCCGGCGCCGGCCCGGTAAATACGGTGCAGCGCCGCCCCAGGCGCGCCGCCTGCAGCGCCGCACTCAAACCCGCCAGCCCGCCGCCGACGACCGCGATGTCGGTTTCATTCAATCTTGATCCCTGCCTTCTTTACCACGCTTGCCCATTTGTCAATTTCAGTGCGGATGAGAGCGTCGTACTCCTCCGGCGTCGATCCCACCGGTTCAACGCCCAGGTTCATCATCCGCTCGGTGAGCTCCGGGGACTTCACCGCGCGAACCACATCGGCGCTGATGCGATGGAGCAGGTCGCGCGGGACTCCGGCCGGCGCGATGACGCCCATGATGCTCATCGCAGAGAAGCCGGGAACGCTCTCGGCGATCAGCGGTATGTCGGGGTTCGCCGCTGCGCGCTTCGGGCTCGACAGCGCCAGCACCTTCATGCGCCCGTCCTTCACGAACGGCATCGACGAGTACAGCACGTCGAACAATAGTGGAACGCGGCCGCCGATCACGTCTTGCTGGGCTGGAGCGCTGCCTTTGTAAGGCACATGAACCATGTTGATGCCGGCCATGTGATTGAGCATTTCGCCGGCCAGGTGAGTGCCGGTCCCAATGCCTGGCGTCGCATAACTGAGCCTGCCCGGATTCTTCTTGGCATAGGCGATCAGTTCCGCGACGTTGTTCACCGGCAGCGACGGATGCGCGAACAGCCCGAAGTGCGCCAGCCCCACGTGCGAAACGCCGGCGAGGTCGCGCGTGGTGTCGTACGGAATCGCAGGCTGCAGGCTCGGATTGATCATGTGCGCGCTGATGGCCATCCCCAGGGTATAGCCGTCGGGCGGGGACTTCGCCACGAATTGCGTGCCGATCATGGTGCCGCCGCCGGCCTTGTAGTCGACGATCACAGGCTGCTTCCAGATTGCCTGCAAGCGCTCCGCCAGAATCCGCGCGATCGTGTCGGTCGGGCCGCCGGCCGCGAACGGCACGATCAGCTTGACCGGACGAGACGGCCACGCGTCGGTCTGGGCGTATGAGATTAGCGGCGCGGCAGCGAGCGCGCCAAGCACGATCAAAGCGGCGCGGCGATCAAAGGGTCGATTCATTCGTTGTCTCCGATTCATTCATCAATGCGCCTGCCCGGACAGTGCCGGTGCAGCAGCCGCCATCAGCTTGTGCAAGGTCGTGTACAAGGCTGTGCGCTCGACCGGCTCCAATGCTTCGAGCAGCCGCATCTGGCTGCGCCGCGCCACAGGCTGCACTTGCCGCGCGAGCTGACGGCCGGCGGCGGTGATGTCGACGATCACCCGGCGCTTGTGGGCCTTGTCCACCTTCAGCGTGACCAGGGCCCGCTGCTCGAGCGGCCGCAGCACGCGGCCGGCGTAGGCCTTGTCGAAAAAAGACGTACGGCACAGGGCAGCCAGCTGCATCGGCGCCGATTCGTTCAGCCGGGCAAGGAGCCGCCATTCGGGAACCGAGAGCTCGTGCTGTCTTGCGTACACACTCGTCACCTCGGCCTGGATGAGGTTGGCCACGCGCATCAACAACGCACTGGGATAGTCGTCCAGGCCGAGCCCGCCGCCGCCCGGACCGGCGCTTAGCCACGGGCAGTCCGATCGGATTGCACCGTCAGGCCGGCGTTTTAATGTGGACATGTCCACATTAAAACGCCGGGACGGCGCAATCCGCGCTGGTGTTTTCCCTTTATGGCGCGCGCCGATGCAGTGTGCACGTGCCCCGCATAGAATCGTTGCGGTCAGCCTTCATTCACCAAGAACAGGGACTCTGAACTCATCGTGACTACCGTTGTATTTGCGGATGTCGTTGGAAGCACCGGCATCTTCGAGCGGCTCGGCGATGAAACCGCGGGACGCTTCGTCACACAGCTCACTGCTGCGCTGAGCAAGACTTTTGAGGAATACCGGGGCCGCGTCGTCAAATTGCTTGGCGACGGCCTGTTCGTCGTCTATCCTGCCGAAGGCGATGCGCTCGACGCCTGCGTCGCTATCCAGAACCGGCTCCAGGAGAACCCCGTCTATCCCGGCGGCAGCGGCCAGGCGGTGCAGTTGCAGATGGGGATCGAAGCCGGGGAAGTCGTGGAGATCGAGGGCGACTGCTATGGCGATGCCGTGAACAGCGCGGCGCGGCTGGCGGACCTTGCAGGCGCGGAGCAGATCCTGACCACCCAGCGCGTGCGCGACGCGTTGGAGCCGGCGCAGCAGGCGCAGCTGCGCAGCCTGGGCCCGATGTATCTGCGCGGGAAGTCCGAAGTGACGAACGTGTTCCGCGTCGATTGGCAGCCGGGCCGCGATGCCGACGCGACGGTCATGGGGGGATCGATCTTCGACGCGGGCAAGGACGGCCTGCTCGAGCTCTCCGCGCAGGGGCAGACCCTGCGGCTGACACCGAGCGGCGAAAAGCTCACGCTGGGCCGGGCCAGCTCCGCATCGCTGTACGTCAACGACTCGCGGGTTTCCCGCGTGCACGCGACGATCGAGTGGCGCGGCGGCCATTTCATCCTCACCGACACGTCCAGCTTCGGCACCTGGGTGTATCTTGGCAATCAGCGGGAGCCCGTGGTGT
>DATNCB010000873.1:0-1519 GCA_035571715.1 Ramlibacter sp. | reverse complement strand
GTCACGTCGACGCCGATGCCGGGCCGGCGAAAACTCAGCGCATCGTCCACGTCCAGCAAGGTGCCGGTATCGAATTCGTCGCTGATGGCTTCGAGCAGCACCCGCTGCTCGTCCAATTGCTGCTGCACGGGAATAGGCGGTGGCTGATCGGGCGCCAGGTGCACACGGCCGTGCGCGCGCATCGGCTGCACGGCGCCGGCGGCGCGTACGAAA
Organism: Ramlibacter sp.; assembly: GCA_035571715.1. Taxonomy (GTDB): domain Bacteria; phylum Pseudomonadota; class Gammaproteobacteria; order Burkholderiales; family Burkholderiaceae_C; genus Ramlibacter. Next base: position 1,306 of record DATNCB010000873.1, on the reverse strand, counting down.
AGATTCCGCTCCGCATGGGCGTGCCGCTCGGCGTCGCGCCGGGCGGCTTCCTGCGCCGCCGCAACTTGCTGCTGCTCGGCCAGCTTCTGCTGGATATGGTGCAAATCCTTCAGGGACTTGGCTTTCATAGCAGCCCCTTTTCCGCCATCGACAGCGCATCGCCCGGCGCGACGATCACGTGATCGAGCACCCGCACGTCCACCAGCGCCAGGGCGGCCTTGAGCGTTTGCGTCAAGGCCTCGTCGGCACGCGAAGGCTGCACTGTGCCGCTGGGATGGTTGTGCGCCAGTACCACCGCCGCAGCCTGGTGTTGCAGTGCGTGCAGCACCACCTCGCGCGGATAGACGCTCGTTTGCGTCAACGTGCCGCGAAACAGCTCCTCCATGGCGATCAGGCGGTTCTGCGCGTCCAGGAACAGCACCGCGAATACCTCGTGCTCCCTGCCGGCCAGATGCAGCTGCAGGTACTGCTTGACCGCGCCGGGCGAGCTGAATACCTCGCGTGCCTTGAGCTGCTGGGCCAGGGCGCGCCGCGCCAGTTCCAGCACCGCGATCAGTTGCGCGCGCTTGGCGGTCCCGCCCAGGCCCTTGATGCGCTTCAAGTCGTCCGCGCCGGCGTTGAGCAGGCCGGAAATGCCGCCGAAGCCGCCGGTCGCTTTGCCCGTGCCGGCGTCGGTGCCCGGCGCGGCCAGCAGCTCCTGGGCCATCTGCAGCACGCCGCGTCCCACCGTGCCGGTGCGCAGCAACAAGGCCAGCAGCTCGGTATCACTCAGCGCGCCAGCCCCGCGCGCCAGCAGCTTTTCGCGCGGCCGGCTGTCAGCGGGAAGTTGTTTCAAGGGCATGGAGCAATCGCAAGAGAGCCGTTCGGCGCCGAGCCTGCCGAAGGGCTTTCGGCGGATGCTGCCCGGCGGGCAAGGGCGGGTTTCTACAATAGGGCCAGTTTATCGGGACTTGCAATGGCCTCCACCGCGCACCGGGTTCAGCCGGGCTCCTTCCTGACGCTGCATTACCGGCTGGCGGGGCCGAACGGCGACATCATCAACACCTTCCACGACAAGCCCGCTACGCTGACGCTGGGCACCGGCGAGCTTTCACCGGCCGTGGAAAGGCATTTGATCGGCCTCGAGGAGGGCGCCCACGCCACCTTCGAAATTCCCGCTGGCGAAGCATTCGGAGACCGCAACCCCGAGATGGTGCAATGGGTCGCGCGAACGCTGCTCGAGAAGATGGGCGACCCCGATGAGGAATACGAAGTCGGCGAGGTAGTGCAGTTCTCGACTCCCGATGGCCTGGGCCAGTATGCGGGT
>DATNCB010000872.1:0-5944 GCA_035571715.1 Ramlibacter sp. | reverse complement strand
ATTCCCGTCTGCGGCATGAGCAGGGGCCGAGCGAAACGCCTCACTTGTTCGTATGCTTCCCGTCATGCTTCGCTCCATCCTTCTGCCCGCTCGGCCCGCCGCCCTTGCCTTCTCCGGGCTTCTCGACCCTTCGCCCCAGCGCCGTCGTGCGTCCTGACGACGGGCGCTGGTACAGGCTGCGCAGTACGTCCTTGGTTTTCTCCAGCCGGGTCTTTTCCTTTTCCGGCAGCTGCGCGCCGGCGCGGTTGACATAGAACGTGAGCATGGACATCGCCGAGCGGTAGGGATCGCTCTTGCGGCGCGCGCTGTGATCGGCCGAATCCTTCAGCGATTCGGCAATGCGCTTCGGGTCCTTCTGCTTGAACACGCCAGGCTTCAAGTCCAGCGCGTCGCTGTGCTCGGTGACCTCTTTCGACCATTTGTGGGTGGTGATATGGGCCATGGTGTGCTCCTTGACGTTGCAGAGTTTCCGCCGATGGCTGCAGGTGTTTTGTAGGCGGACTTCCTGTCGAGGCCGTCGAACTATGCTCGCGGGTAAACGCTGCCTCGAGTCCCCGAAGCAACTCGACAGTGCGCCTCTGCAGACGTCGCGCCGCAGGCTTACGATGGCGCCCCACATCCAAGGAGCCAAGCCATGAGAACCGTGATGGTGCGATACAAGACCAAGGGGCCGGACGCGGCCGCCGAAAACGAGCGGCTGATCGGCCAGGTATTCGAGCAACTGGGGCGCGACCAGCCCGACGGCATGCGCTACCAGGTGTTCAAGCTCAGCGATGGCGTCAGCTTCACCCATATCTCGTCATTCGAGGGCGCTGCGGGCGACGGCAATCCGCTGACGAAGCTCGAGGCGTTCAAGAACTTCACGGCGGGCATCAAGCAGCGCTGCGAGGAGGCGCCGGTGACGGTGGAGATGCAGGCGATCGGGGAGTTCGATAACCTGGTTGGCTGAAGACACATAATCCCTGCACCTGACTCTCTGGGAGGTGCGGCCATGACTCTGCTGGTGCTGGGACTGATTCTTTTCCTGGGTGTGCACTCCACGCGCATCTTCGCCGACGGCTGGCGCACGGCCACCATCGGCAAGCTCGGCGAGAAGCCGTGGAAGGGCATCTACTCGGTGGTGTCGATCGCCACCTTCGTGCTGCTGGTCTGGGGCTTCGCTCGGGCGCGGCAGAACCCGGTGCTGCTGTGGACGCCGCCGGTGGTGATGCGGCATGTGGCGGCGGCGCTGATGGTGATCGCCTTCATCCTGTTCGTGTCGGCCTATGTGCCGGGCAACTGGTTCAAGGCCAAGCTGCATCACCCGCAATACCTGTCGGTCAAGGTCTGGGCCTTCGCGCACCTGCTGGCCAACGGCATGCTGGTGGACGTGCTGCTGTTCGGCGGCTTCATGGTGTGGGCGGTGCTGGGCTACACGGCGGCGCGGCGGCGCGATCGGGCGGCGGAGACGGTCTACGCGCCCGCCACGGCCAAAGGCACCGTGATCGCGGTCGTGGCGGGGCTGGTGGCTTGGGCGGTGTTTGCGGTCTGGCTGCATGGCTGGCTGATCGGGGTGAAGCCGTTCGGGTGATGCGGCCCGGCATTCGCGCCGACGCACCATGAAAAAGGAAGATGCAGCTTTCGAATTTCATGGTGTTGCGGTGACAATGTGCAAATGAAAGTCCATGTCCTGCGCCTCGTTCCCGGCGACGACCTGCGCGCCACGCTGGAAGGCGCATTCGCCGAGCTCTCGCGCGCGCACGGCATCGCCGCGGCTTGCATCGTGTCGGCGGTGGGCAGCCTCTCGCAGGCGAATCTGCGCTATGCGGACAAAGCCGGCGGCAGCGAAATCAACGGGCCGCTGGAGCTGCTCATGCTCTCGGGCACGCTCAGCGCCGATGGTGCGCACCTGCATGCCAGCGTGGCCGACGCCCAAGGCACGGTGAAGGGCGGGCACCTGATGCCCGGCTGCGTCGTGCGCACCACGGCCGAAGTGGTGATCGCGCTGCTGCCCGGGTGGGAGTTCCGGCGCGAACTGGACGTGGCGACGGGGAACAAGGAATTGGCCGCGCAGCCAAAAGAACCCTCAGCCCAGCCCGCGCCTGAAGGTAGGCCCTCACCCAGAGGGAGAGGGAGTTAAGCCCCGGTGACCGCCGTCGCCGTCATCGACTTCGAGACGACGGGGCTCTCGCCCGGGATGGGCGACCGGGCCACCGAGATCGGGATCGTGCTGCTGGAGGGTGACACGGTGGTCGATCGCTTCCAGAGCCTGATGAACGCGGGCGTGCGCATCTCGGCCTTCATCGAGGCCTATACCGGCATCAGCAACGAGATGGTGGCGCGTGCGCCGAGGGCCGCGCAGGTGATGGCCGAAGCCAGCCGGTTCGTCGGCGGCCGGCCGATGGTGGCGCACAACGCATCGTTCGACCGTCGCTTCTGGATCGCCGAACTCGAACGGCTCGGCGAATCGCCGGCCCAGCCGTTTGCCTGCACCATGCTGCTCTCGCGGCGTCTTTATCCGCAGGCGCCCAATTACAAGCTCGGGTCGCTGGCCACGTTCCATGCTATTGCCGCATCGGGGCGAGCGCACCGGGCGCTGGCCGATGCCGAAACGGCGGCGGCGTTGCTGGGGTGTATCCGCGGCGAGCTGCGCTGGCGCGGTGTGTCCGAGCCCCGGCATGAGCTGCTGGTGAAGTTGCAGGCCTGCACGCGCAAGTCGGTGCCGCGTGCCATCGAGCAGCACCTGGCCGCAACGCAAGGCCATCGGGCGCCGCAGTAGCGGGCGTCAGCGTCAGTAGTAGCTGGGTTCGCGCAGGGCGGGCGCTTGCAGGTCGCTGAATTCGAAATAGTGCGCCAGGCCCAGCTCGGAGCCCTTGGGGCGATAGGTTCCGTCCGGCTGTTTGACGAACAGCTGTTTGCCGCACAGCAAGCGGCGCATCACGGGTTCCAGGCGGCCCAGGGTCCCTGGGCTCAACCAGGCAGCAACCACATTGCCGGCATCGTAAGAGTCTTGAACAAACTGCATGGCACTCCGTCGATTCAGACGTTGGGCTCCCTTACTGCTGTCTTCTTGCGGGCGGTACTTTCTGCCCTGGGACCGGATTTTGCGCGCTGCAGCAATTAAAGGAAGACAGGCGAACGACAAAACTGCTTTTCGGGCCGCCACTTTTACCAAACCGTTGCTTGCGCGCAAATGACGCGCGCGTTTTAGAGGCAGCTCACTCCGATCGCGTGCCCGCAGACTGAGCAAAATCAAGGCAGTTTTGGGTTCCGGGTGATAACCAGACCAAGCGCTACAATTTCCGCGCCCTTGCAGCTGAGCTGGCGCCACACGGCCAGCGCAGCTCGAGCCCTGCCGATCGCGGTCCGCTTCCAGGATTCCAATGAAACTCATTGCACGCTCGCTGCTCCTGGTCCTGGCCGGCGTGCTGTTCTTCTGCGCGGTCGGCGTGGTCTTGACCTGGGCCCCGGACCAGCCGGTCGACGAGCTGAAGGTGCACTGGGCACCGCCGCCTTCGCGCTTCATCGAGGTGAACGGGCAGCAGGTGCACCTGCGAGATGAGGGTCCGCATGACGATCCGGCGCCGATCGTGCTGCTGCACGGCACCTCCGCCAGCCTGCATACCTGGGAGGGCTGGGCCCGAGCCTTGCGCGACCAGCGGCGCGTGATCCGATTCGACTTGCCGGGCTTCGGGCTGACCGGGCCGAACCGGCAGGACGACTATTCGACGGACGCCTATGTGCTGTTCGTGCGCGCCGTGATGGACAACCTGGGGGTGCAGCGCTTCGTGCTGGCCGGCAATTCACTGGGCGGGCAGATCGCCTGGTCGGCGGCGGCGCAAATGCCCGACCGCGTGACGCAACTGATCCTGGTCGACGCGAGCGGCTATCCGCCCGAGTCCGTCGCGACGCCGCAGTCGATTCCGCTGGGCTTTCGCATCGCACGCACGCCGGGGCTGCGGCTGCTGGCCGAGTACATCCTGCCGCGCGGCCTGGTCGAGCGCACGCTGCACGACGTCTATGGCGATCCGTCGAAGGTCACCTCGGAGCAGGTGGACCTGTATTCGGCGATGACGCGGCGCGAGGGCAATCGCCACGCGCTGGCGCGGCGCATCGAGCAGGGCTACACCGGCAACGTGGCGCTGCTCAAGACCATCAAGGCGCCGACGCTGATCCTGTGGGGCGACAAGGACCGGCTGATCCCGCCTGAAGTGGGCGAGCGTTTCGCGCGCGACATTCCGGGGGCCAAGCTGGTCGTCTTCGACGGCCTGGGCCACGTGCCTCAGGAGGAAGACCCGGCGCGAACGGTGGCCGAGGTCAGGCGCTTCCTGGGACTTTGAAGCCCCAGGTGCGGGTGTTCAGCACTTTGTCCAGTTGCGCGAGCATGTTGGTCCAGCTCTGGCGCGTGAGATCGTAGTTGGCGCGCGCGTTGTCGCTGTCGCCCAGGTCGTGCTCCAGAACCAGGTCGCACAGGTTCGGCCCCATCGTAACCACGTCGATCGTCACGCGCGTGGGCGGTTCGGTCGACGGCTCGATGCCGAGATCGAACGCGAGCCGGCCGGGCCGGTCGATCTCGACGTAGACGCCACGGTGCCGGGCTTCGAACACGCTCTCCTCGCCATCGGTCACGGGCCGCCGGTCGGTGACGATGAAGCTCCCGCCGATCTGCGGATCGATCTCGCAATGAAGAATGATGCCGGTGCGGGTGACAAAGAGGAAGCGCGCCGCCAGTACGGGCGTGAGCCATGCGTCGAACACGCGTGGCGCCGACACGTTGTAACGGTGCGTGACGCGCACGATAGTTTGAGCCATGCAGTATTTATCTCCGCCGCGTCGCGCTGTGTCAAGGGCTTGTGAGGTGTTTCGTTACACATCGCCTCGCGGCGGCTTTTACAACGGATTGCCAGCGCGGTCCTACAGATTCTGTTGCCAATTGCACCTGCCCTCCGTCCAGCGGCGACGCACACTGAACAGGATTACTTCGAGGATTTGCCATGAAGATGCGCCACACACCGTATCACTGGATCCTGGTGGGCTTGATCGTGGTTGCGTTTCTGCTCACGTTGTCCCAAGCGTACGGGCAGAGCACCAGCGCCGCGGCGGTGTTCGAGGGCCGGCCGGCGATGGCCGGTGCGCAAGGCGGCCAGGGCGCGCAGGCCGGCCCGCCGCAGGGCGGCATCGGAGTGCAGGGCAGCCAGTCGGCCGAGCGCAGCCTCCATTTGCGCAAGCCTTCCGGGCTGGAGGACATGCCGCAAGGCACGCGCGACGACAACCTGAATGTGGTGGTGCCCGGCAAAGACGTGGCGTCGCGCCAGGAAGTGGTGCCGGGTCGCGACCACGGCCTGGCCAAAGACCAGCGCAGCGCGGTGACGAAGACCAAGCGCGCCGCCAAACGCACCATCAGCCGCGCGCGGCACGGCGTCGCCGAAATCGACAGCGCCTCCGGCGCGACCACCCGCTAAAGCGGTTAGACTCTCCCATGCAAGACACCAAACTGACGAACGTCGTGCGCGCCTATTTCGGCGCTTACGAAGCGGAAAATCGCGCAGTCGCCGAGACGCTGCTCTCCGACGATTTCACCTTTACCAGCCCCAATGACGACGCCATCGACAAGGCGACGTACTTCGAGCGTTGCTGGCCCAACAGCGATGCCCGGCGCGACCAGAACATCGAAAGCATCTTCGTCGAAGGGGACAAGGCGTTCGTCACCTACCGCTGCGCCACGGCCAACGGCAAGTCCTATCGCAACACCGAATTCCTGACCTTCAGCGGCGAGCGCATCGCCAGCGTGAACGTGTATTTCGGCGCGGCCTACCAGGACGGCGTGTTCGTCTGAGCGGCTTCAGGCCGGCTCGGTCTTGAACAGCTTGCGGGCCTTGGCCAGGTCTTTCACGAACAGGGCGAAAGCTTCTTCGCGCTCCTCGGGCAACACGCGAAGCAGTGCGGACGGGTGCAGCGTGATCAG
>DATNCB010000871.1:0-3527 GCA_035571715.1 Ramlibacter sp. | reverse complement strand
GATACGATCTGCCGCGCCACGCACATGCGCTTCATCGTCGATGTCGCGAGCACCGAAAAGCGGCTGGCCGCCAAAGCCGCGAAGGCCGGGCTCGCGTGAAGGCCCCGGCCACGACGCGGCGGGTGCCGACGTACTGCTACCAGTGCGTCGCCGGCCCGGACTTGCTGACGGTCAAGGTGCAGGACGGGGTGGCCACCGAGGTCGAGCCCAACTTCTGCGCCGCGTCAGTGCACCCGGCCGGCGGAAAAGTCTGCGTCAAGGCCTACGGGCTGATCCAGAAAACCTATAACCTCAATCGCGTGCTGGCGCCGATGAAGCGCACCAACCCGAAGAAGGGCCGCAGCGAGGACCCCGGTTTCGTTCCGATCTCCTGGGACGAGGCGATGGAGCTGATCACCGCCAAGCTCAACGCCGTGCGTGAAGCCGGCCTGACCGACGAATCGGGCTATCCGCGCGTCGCCGCCAGCTTCGGCGGCGGTGGCACGCCGCAGTCGTACATGGGCACCTTCCCGGGATTCCTGGCCGCGTGGGGGCCGGTGGACATGGGTTTCGGCTCGGGGCAGGGCGTCAAGTGCGACCATTCCGAGCATCTGTATGGCGAGTTCTGGCATCGCGCCTTCATCGTTGCCCCCGATACGCCGTCGTGCAACTACCTGATCTCCTGCGGCGCCAACGTCGAAGCGTCGGGCGGCGTAGCCGGCGTCTGGCGGCACTCCAGGGCGCGGGTGCGCGGCATGAAGCGGGTGCAGGTCGAACCGCACCTGTCGGTCACCGGCGCCTGCTCGGCGCAATGGGTGCCGATCAAGCCGAAGACCGATCCGGCGTTCCTGTACGCGCTGATTCACGTGCTGCTGCACGAGTTGCCGCGCGAGCAGCTCGACCTCCCGTTCCTGGCCCGGCACACCGCCTCGCCTTACCTCGTCGGCGACCACGGCTATTACCTGCGCGATCGCGCCACCCGCAAGCCGCTGGTGTGGGACACCAATACCGCGGCCGCGCGGCCGCACGACACGCCCGGCATCGCCGAAGCCCTGGAGGGCCGCTTCGAAGTCGATGCGGTCGAGATCGGTCCCGACGATGAAGTGCTCGCCGATGGGGTGCTGGCCGGTGAACCCTCCTTCACCAAACTGCTCGCGCACATGCAGCCCTATTCGCCCGAGTGGGCCGCGGGCGTGTGCGATGTGAAGGCCGGCGTCATCCGCAAGATCGCACAGGAGTATTCCGCACACGCCTGTGTCGGCCAGACGGTTGTGATCGACGGCAAGACGATGCCCTTCCGTCCCGTGGCCGTCACGCTCGGCAAGACGGTGAACAACGGCTGGGGCGGATTCGAATGCTGCTGGGCCCGCACGATGCTGGCGGTGCTGGTCGGTGCGCTCGAGGTGCCGGGCGGCACGATCGGCACGACGGTGCGGCTGGCGCGGCCCATGTCGCAGCGCCTGCAAAGCGTGAAGCCGGGTCCCGACGGCTTCATGCATTTCCCGTTGAACCCGACCGACAAGGCCACCTGGTCGCCCAAGCCCAACATTCGCAATGCCTATCGCACGATGGTGCCGCTGGCGGCGGATGGCCCCTGGAGCCAGGCGCTCGGCCCGTCACATTTCTCGTGGATGTTCCTGGACGAAACGCCGAAAGGCCTGCCGCGGGTCACATTGCCCGACGTCTGGTTCGTCTATCGCACCAATCCCGGCATCTCGGCCTGGGACTCGAAGGGTGTGGGCGAGAAGATGGCGCGCTTTCCGTTCGTGGTGGCATTCGCCTACACGCACGACGAGACCAATCACATGGCCGATGTGCTGCTGCCGGACGCCACCGACCTGGAAAGCCTGCAGCTGATGCGCATCGGCGGGACCAAGTACATCGAGCAGTTCTGGGACCACCAGGGGTTCGCCCTGCGCCAGCCGGTCGTCGCCGCCCGCGGCGAGGCACGCGACTTCACCGAGATCGCGAGTGAACTGGCCGAGCGCACCGGCCTGACGGCGCCCTACGTGGCCTCGATCAACAGGGGCGCGGGCGGCGTGCACCTGAAGGGCGCGCATGGCGATTTCTCGCTCGACACCGGGCGCAGCCACAGCCGCGAAGAGATCTGGGACGCGGTCTGCCGCGCCGGCACCTCGGAGCTGACCGACGGCGCCGATGTGCGCGGGCTGGACTGGTTCAGGGAGCACGGCATTGCGACCGTTCCCTTCGCCCAGAGCGACTGGTATCTGTTTCCCACGCTGGTCGAGAAAGGCCTGCGCTTCGAGCTGCCCTATCAGGAAAGGCTGGCGCGGGTCGGTGCCGAACTCGGCCGTCGCCTGCACGAGCACGACATGCACTGGTGGGACGTGCAGCTGGAGGAATACCAGGCGCTGCCCAAGTGCAAGGATTTCAACGCGCCCTGGCAGGACGCCGTGGTCGTGGCAGGCGGCAAGCCGCAGGACTATCCGTTCTGGCTGCTCACCGCGCGCAGCATGCAGTATTCCTGGGGCAACAACGTCGGCGTGCAGATGATCAAGGAAGTGGCGGACAACATTGCGGGCCACCGCGGAATCATCATCAACACGGCCACGGCTGAGCGCATGGGTGTCGCGGACGGCGACATGATTGAAGTTGCGACTCCGAAGACCAAGGTGCAAGGCCGCGCCGTGCTGCGTCAAGGCATTCGGCCCGACACCATCTTGATGATCGGCCAGTTCAATCACTGGGCCACTCCGCTCGCCAAGGATTTCGGGGTGCCGAGCCTGAACGTGCTGGCCACCATGTCGCTGGGCTTGACTGACGCGACGGGGTCGGGCGCCGACATCGTGCGCGTCAAGGTCAACAAGGCCGGGAGCCCCGCATGACACGTTGGGCCATGGTGGCGGACTTGCGCCGCTGCGTCGGATGCCAGACCTGCACGGCTTCGTGCAAACAGGCCAACGCGACACCGCCGGGCGTGCAGTGGCGGCGCGTCATCGATATCGAAATCGGCGAATATCCGGATGTGCAGCGCGCGTTCGTGCCGGTTGGCTGCCAGCATTGCGACGAGCCGCCTTGCATGGAGGTGTGTCCCACCACCGCGACGCGCAAACGTGACGACGGCATCGTGACGATCGATTACGACCTGTGCATCGGCTGCGCCTATTGCGCGGTCGCGTGCCCCTACCAGGCGCGCTACAAGTCGGACCTGGTGGACTTCGCCTATGGCGCCAAGCCCACCGTCAACGAGACGCTGCGCTACGACGACGCCAAGCGCTCGGTCGCTACCAAGTGCACCTTCTGCGTCGACAAGATCGACGCCGGGCTGGCGCAGGGCATGACGCCGGGCATCGATCCGGACGCGACGCCCGCCTGCGTCAACTCGTGCATCGCCGAGGCGCTGGCGTTTGGCGACATCGAGGACCCCAACAGCAACGTGTCGCAGCTGCTGGCAAAGAACCAGCACTTCCGCATGCACGAGGAACTGGGCACCGGGCCGGGCTTCTTCTATCTCTGGGATCGGAATCCGACATGAGCGCAGCTTACGGCCCGAATCCATGGCAGCAGGCGCACTGGGACTGGCGCGC
>DATNCB010000870.1:0-5871 GCA_035571715.1 Ramlibacter sp. | reverse complement strand
TGAGCAGCAGATGCTGACCATCGGCCGCGCGCTGATGACCAATCCCGATGTGCTGATCCTGGACGAGGCCACCGAGGGCCTGGCGCCGCTGATCGCGCGCGACATCTGGAGCATCTGTTCGCTGATCCGCCAATCGGGCATTTCCAGCGTCATCGTCGACAAGAACTGGAAACACGTCACGCAGATCACCGATCGCAACGTGATCCTGGTGAAGGGCGAAATCGTCTTCGCCGGCACGTCCGAAGAGCTGCGCGCGCGGCCACAATTGCTGGAGCAGTATCTCGGCGTGTGACGCGGTGCCTCCCGGTCACGGGCAGGCCTGATCCAGCAGCCCTTCGGTCGTGACGTTTTCCCCCAGGAAGTCGAGAAAACGGCGCACCGCCGGCACCAGGCCACGGCGCGACGGGAATACCGCATGGATGATCCCAACCTGGGGTGCCCAGCCGGCCAGCACTTGCTCGAGTTGGCCTTGCTGCAGTTCGCGGGCACACATGTAATCGGGCAAGACTGAAATGCCCGAGCCTGCCAGCACCGCGTATTTGAGCGTCCACAGGTCGCCCGCCGTGTAGACCGGTCGGTGCTGGAAATTGAATTCACGACCGCCCGGCCCCAGCAGTCTCCAGCCGGCCTTGCCATCGGCCGGCGACATCGCCACCGTCGATAGCTGCTGCAGTTCTTCCACTGCCTGCGGCCGCCCCTGCCGCTCCAGCTGGAGCGGACTAGCCACCAGCAGGCCTTGCGAGTTGCCCAGGTTCTTGACGATCAGGCTGCCGCTGTCGTCCAGCGTCGTCCGCACCCGCAATGCAACGTCGACTCCTTCCTCCACCAGGTCGACGACGCGGTTGCTGACCTGCATTTCGATGCGCACCTGCGGATGCCTGTCCAGGAAGCGCGGGACCAGCAGGCCGATGGTGCTTTGGGCCAAGGTGACCGGGCAAGCAACGCGGATCGTGCCACGAGGTTCCTTCTGCACCAGAGCGACCGCGTCAGCCGCCGCATCAGCTTCCTCTCGCATCGCAACGCAATGGCGGTAGTACACCTCGCCGGTTTCGGTCAGGGATAGCTTGCGGGTGGTGCGTTGCAACAGGCGCACGCCCAGTTGGGCTTCCAGCTCGGCAACGCGGCGGGACAGCTTTGACTTGGGCACACCCAAGGCTCGGCCTGCCGCGGCAAAGCCGCCCCGGTCCACCACCTCGGCAAAGTAGAGCATGTCATTGAGGTCTTGCATGAGATCGTCCTATGGTCAGGACAATCTATCGCGAAATCGCCTACTTATCAATCATTCGATCCGATTCCACAATTAATCCCAGGCTAAACCAGCCCCCTAACAGGAGAAAGATCCATGAAACTGCTTCACATCGATTCCAGCCCGCTCGGCGGCAACTCGGTTTCCCGCCAGCTCACCGAGCGCGTCGTGACGCAATGGCGCGCCAGCCACCCAGGCACCGTGGTCGAGTATCTTGACCTGGCCGCGGATGCCCCCAGCCACCTGTCGATCGACTCCCTGGGTTTCCGGCTTGGGCCGAATGCGGAAGGCTTGAGTGAACTCCAGCGCCGCGAAAACGAAATTTCGGAGAAGCTGGTGAGCCAGTTCCTCGCTGCCGACGTCGTCGTGGTCGGCGCGCCGATGTACAACTTCTCGGTGCCGACCCAGCTCAAGGCCTGGATCGATCGTGTGGCGCAAGTCGGTCGTACCTTCAAGTACACCGAAAAAGGTCCGCAGGGCCTGGCTGCCGGCAAGACCGTGATCGTCGCGTCCAGCCGTGGCGGCGTCTACTCCACCAACCCGGCACTGGCAGGGCTGGACCATCAGGAGAGCTATTTGAAGACCGTGTTCGGCTTCTTAGGCATCACCGACATTCAATTCGTGCGTGCCGAGGGCGTGGCGATGGGCGACGCCGCCAAGGCCCAGGCGCTGAGCGCTGCCGACCTGGTCATCCGCTCGCTGTCGGCAGCACCGGCCAACGAACCCGAGGAAGCGCTGGCCGCCTGATCGCTTTTTCATAGCCCAACCTGAACGGCCTGCAAATCGCAGGCCGTTTTCGTTTGCGCGGGAGGGCCGAACGCCGGTGGACGTCAGGGACAAAAGCGGCAAATCGCGGTAGCGGCCACGAATGTTGATAAAGTGTCGGCGCGAACAAGTTCTCATTTGGCCCGTTCAGGCTACTTTTCAAAGCAATCAAGAGGCGTCCCATGGCTCGTACCGTTAAATGCGTCAAGCTCGGCAAGGAAGCTGAAGGGCTGGACTTTCCGCCCTATCCGGGCGAGCTGGGCAAGCGCATCTATCTGAATGTGAGCAAACAAGCCTGGGCCGATTGGCTCAAGCACCAGACCATGCTGGTCAACGAAAACCGGCTGAACCTGGCTGACCAGCGTGCGCGCCAGTACTTGGCGCGGCAGATGGAAAGCCATTTCTTCGGCGAAGGGGCCGACGTGGCCCAGGGCTACGTTCCGCCTTCCGAATAATGGGCGAGCCGGTTGAGTGGTTGCCGGACGGCACGCCACGCAGCCAGCGCTTTCAAGACATTTATCGCTCCAGCGCCGGCGGGCTCGAACAGGCCCGCCATGTGTTTTTGGGGGGCTGCGGCTTGCCCGGTGCCTGGGCAGGCCAGCCGCAATGGCGCATCCTGGAAACCGGGTTTGGCCTTGGCCTGAACTTTCTTGCCACCTGGCGTGCCTGGAAGGACGACCCGCAACGGCCGCGCCTGCTGCACTTCGTGTCAACCGAAGCCTGGCCGGTCGCCGCTGCCGACCTGCTTCGAAGCGCCGCGCCCTACCCCGAACTCGTGCCCTTGGCGCTGGCACTGGCCGAGCAGTGGTTTGGCCTCGTCGCGGGCCTGCACCGCATGGATTTCGAACAAGGCCGCGTCCTGCTCACCCTCTTCGTCGGCGATGTGAAAGACGCGCTGCGCCAGCAGCCCTTCGACGCCGACGCGATTTTTCTCGATGGCTTCGCGCCGCAGCACAACCCGGCGATGTGGGAGATCCATACGCTCAAGGCCGTGGCGCGTCATTGCCGGCGCGGCACGCGCTTGGCCACCTGGACCGTCGCCGGTGAGGTGCGCCGCGACCTGACCCAATGCGGCTTCGCGGTCGAGAAGACCGAGGGCCTGGCGCCCAAGCGGCACAGCCTGAAAGGAGTTTTCGCACCTGCGTGGGAGCCGCGGGGAAGGGGGCCGCAGCGCACTGTGGTCCCGGGACACTGCGTCGTGGTGGGATCGGGCCTCGCGGGCGCTTCGGTGGCGGCAAGCCTGGCCCGGCGTGGTTGGCGGGTCACTGTGCTCGATGAGGCCGACGCCCCGGCCGCCGGGGCCTCGAGCTTGCCGGCCGGCTTGCTCGCGCCGCATTTTTCCGTCGACGACAACCTGCTTTCGCGCCTTTGCCGCAGCGGCGTTCGTGCCACGTTGCAGCAGGCGCGGGCACTGCTGCGGCAGGGAGAGGACTGGCAGGCAAGTGGCGTGCTGGAGCACCGCGTTCACGATGCCGCCGATGATCCGCGCCGTCTGGCGAGCACGCCGGAGCCGGCCCAGGACTGGAACCGCCCAGCCGATCCGCAGCAAAAAGCAGCCGCTTTGCTCGATGCCGGCGCAGTGGCCTATTGGCACCAGCAGGCAGGCTGGATCAAGCCGGCGGCCCTGGTTCACGCCTGGCTCGCACAACCCGGCGTTAGCTGGCGAGGCCATGCCAAAGTGGACCGCCTCGTTCGCTCTGAGGACTGCTGGCGGCTCATGGATGCGCATGGCCACGAGCTGGGGCGAGCTGAGCTGGTGGTCATCGCCGCAGCACACGCGAGCGCGGATCTGCTGAACGGCCGGCTTGCATTACAGCCGGTGCGCGGCCAAGTTTCCTGGGGCGAGCGGCGGGCGGGGCAGATGCTGCCACCGTTTCCGCTCAACGGCGACGGCCACTTCATTCCCCATGTTCCGCTCGGCAACGCGGTCGCGTGGTTCTGCGGCTCGACTTACGGCCGCGGCGAAACCGACTTGGCCCCGCGCAGGGCCGACCACCAGGAGAACCTGACGCGGCTTGGGTCGCTCTTGCCAGCTGCGGAGCAGCAACTGGTGGCGGAGTTTTCCAGCCGTGCGGTCAAGGCCTGGACCGGTGTGCGCTGCGCCTCGGCTGACCGCCGGCCACTGCTCGGTGAACTCGAGCCCGGCTTGTGGGTGAGTACGGCCATGGGCTCGCGGGGAATGACTTTCGCCGTGCTGTGCGCGGAATTACTCGCAGCCCGTGTTCATGGCGAACCGCTGCCCTTGGAGCGGCGGCTGGCTGCTGCGCTGGACACGCTGCGCCAGCAGCGTTGAGGTGGATCCGCCGTCGAGCCCGCTCCCCGCGCTACACCTTCTGCAATAGATATTGGAGCTTGCCCGGGTGCGGCGGCTTGTCGAAGCAGCCCTTGGCGCCGGCCAGCCAGGCGCGCACCCGCTCGCTCGCCGAAGCCTTCGCCTTGGTGATGATCACATAGGGAATCGCTGGCTTTGCTTCGGTCAGTTCCTTCAACAAAGCCCAGCCGTTCACGTCGGGCAGCGCGAAATCCACCAGCGCCACCGAGTATTGATGGGCGCGTGTCAATTCCAGGGCCTGCGCGCCGGTCTCCGCTTCATCGGCTTGCGTCAGCTCGGCCAGCGCGAGCTTGGCGCGCAAGTACAGCCGCTCGTTCCGGTCGGAGCTGGCAATCAAGGCGCGTTTGACCGGCTCCTGCGGCTCTGGCGGTTGGGTGTCGGGCCCGGCGCTATCGAAGTCCAGGTCGAAATCGATCACCTCCGGCGCCGCGAAAAGCTCATCCATCGCGGTGAGCACGTCGGGCCAGGCCAGTGGCCGCTCGAAGGTTCGCCAGGCATTGGCCGGGGGCACTGCCCCTACCCAGATGAGCTTGAGGTCTGGATCGTCGGGCAAGGCGAGCTGCAGCCGGGACTCGTAGCTCTGCCCGTCGATGAGCGCCATCCTGGGCGGCTCGGGGGCTTCCACCGACCACAGCGAGTAGACGGTGTCGCGCTGTTCCGAGAGCCGGAACACTGTGTTGAGCGCATGCCGCTCCACGTCGCTGAATCCCACGACCTTGACGAAGACCCGCTCTGCGTTGTTCCCTGATGTCATGATTTCGCTGTGCGCGCTCAATTATCGCGCCTCAACGGTACAGCTGGAATTCTTTTAACCGGGTTCCGCCCCGTCTCACCCCCGATGCCGCACCGGCGCTTGCGCATAAGCTTATCCGCATAACGCTCGAACAAAAAAATAGTTTGTTCCCATAAGGCGCCCCCCTAAAGTGCGCCGATGCACGATCTCGCGTTTGTCTTTGCCGGATTCTTTGTCGGCTTGGTGGTTGGCCTGACCGGCGTCGGTGGCGGCTCGCTGATGACGCCGTTGCTGATCTTCGGCTTCGGCATCAAGCCGTACATGGCCATCGGAACCGACTTGCTGTTTGCCGCCGCGACCAAGTTCGGCGGCTCGATCGGGCTGGCGCGCTCCCGCGCGATCGACTGGCCCGTCGTCGCCCTGCTGTCGGCCGGCAGCATCCCGGCCGCCGTCGCGACCATTTTCATCCTGCATCGGATCGGGCCCGCCAATCCGGCTGTTCAGTCGCTCATGACGACGACGCTGGGCGCAGCCCTTCTTCTGACCGCCGCCGCCACGCTGTACAAGGCGCTCAAGGGCAAGAATACGCCGCGCCGGCTCGACTCGGCGCAATTGGCCGAAGCGATTTGGCCGCGCCACTGGATCCAGCCAGTGCTGTTCGGCGCCGCCATCGGCGCCCTCGTTTCGCTCACCTCGGTAGGTGCCGGGGCGATTGGCGTGACGGTGCTGATGCTGCTTTACCCCGCGCTGCCGCTGCCGCGCATCATCGCCGCCGATATCGCCTACGCCGTGCCG
>DATNCB010000869.1:0-3397 GCA_035571715.1 Ramlibacter sp. | reverse complement strand
CTCGGCATAGGCCTTCATGTAGTCGGTCGAAGCGACCACCGGACCGGTGCTTGCCGACAGCTGCTGCTCGACGAAGGACAAGCGCGGCTTCTCGGTCGGATGCAGCAGGTTCCAGCGGTCGGCTTCCTGGCCGTCGCGGGTCAGCTCGTTGAAGCTCGGGCAGCTCCAGACCGCGGCCGAAACGCCCCAGTCCTTCTCGAGCAGCTCCTGGGCCGCGAAGCTCTCGCGCAGGATCGTGCCGCTGCCCAGCAGCTGGACCGACGGCGACTTGGCCTTGAGCGCGGGCGCCTGCTTGCACAGGTACATGCCCTTGATGATCTGCTCCTCGGTGCCGGGCTGCAGGCCGGGCATCGGGTAGTTCTCGTTGAGCAGCGTGATGTAGTAGTAGACGTTGTCCTGCTTTTCGACCATGCGCTTCAGGCCGTGGTGCACGATCACGCCGACTTCGTGCGCGAAAGTGGGGTCGTAGCTCACGCAATTCGGGATTGTGCCGGCCATGATGTGGCTGTGGCCGTCCTCGTGCTGCAGTCCTTCCCCATTCAGCGTGGTGCGGCCGGACGTGCCTCCCAGCAGGAAGCCCCGCGCTTGCATGTCGCCGGCGGCCCAGCACAGGTCGCCCACCCGCTGCAGGCCGAACATCGAGTAGTAGATGAAGAATGGCACCATGATGCGATTGCTGGTGCTGTACGACGTCGCCGCCGCAACCCAGCTGGCCATGCCACCGGCCTCGTTGATCCCTTCCTGCAGGATCTGGCCGGCCTTGTCCTCCTTGTAGTAGGACACCTGGTCCTTGTCCTGCGGCGTGTACAGCTGGCCCTGCGTGTTGTAGATGCCGATCTGGCGGAACAGGCCTTCCATACCGAAGGTGCGCGCTTCGTCCACCAGAATCGGCACCGCGCGCGGACCGAGCTCCTTGTCGCGCAGCAACGCGTTCAGGACGCGCACGAAAGCCTGGGTGGTGCTGATCTCGCGGCCTTCCGCCGTCCGGTCGAGCACGGCCTTGAATGTTTCCAGCGGCGGGACCTTCAGTTGCTCGTCGGCTTTCACGCGGCGCTTGGGCAAGTAGCCGCCCAGCGCCTTGCGCCGCTCATGCAGGTACTTCATTTCCGGCGTGTGGTCCTCGGGCTTGTAAAACGGTATCTCGGCCAGCTTCTCGTCGGGAATCGGAATGTTGAAGCGGTCGCGGAAAGTGCGGATGTCGTCGTCGTTCAACTTCTTGGCTTGGTGCGCGATGTTCTTGGCCTCACCGGCGCTGCCCATGCCGAAGCCCTTCACGGTCTTGATCAATAGCACGGACGGCTGGCCCTGGTGGTTCACCGCCCGGTGAAAGGCCGCATAGACCTTCTGCGGATCGTGGCCGCCGCGCTGCAACCGCCAGATTTCCTCGTCGCTCATCCTGGCGACCATTTCCAGCGTCTTGGGATGGCGTCCGAAGAAGTTCTTGCGCACGTAGGCGCCGTCGTTCGCCTTCATCGCCTGATAGTCGCCGTCCAGCGTGTCCATCATGATTTTGCGCAGGATGCCGTCCTTGTCGCGCGCCAGCAGCGGATCCCAGTAGCTGCCCCAGATCAGCTTGATCACGTTCCAGCCGGCGCCCCGGAATTCGCCTTCCAGCTCCTGGATGATCTTGCCGTTGCCACGCACCGGCCCGTCGAGGCGCTGCAGGTTGCAGTTGACGACGAAGATCAGGTTGTCGAGTTTTTCGCGCGCGGCCACGCCGATCGCGCCCAGGCTTTCCACTTCGTCCATTTCACCGTCCCCGCAGAACACCCAGACTTTGCGGTTCTCGGTGTTGGCGATGCCGCGGGCATGCAGGTACTTCAGGAAGCGCGCCTGGTAGATCCCCATCAGCGGGCCCAGGCCCATGGACACCGTCGGGAATTGCCAGAACTGGGGCATCAGCTTCGGGTGCGGATAACTGGACAGCCCCTTGCCGTCCACCTCCTGGCGGAAGTTCAGCAACTGCTCCTCGGTCAGGCGCCCTTCCAGGTACGCGCGCGCATAGATGCCTGGCGAGCTGTGACCCTGGAAATAAAGGCAATCGCCGCCATGGCCTTCGCTTTCCGCGTGCCAGAAGTGGTTGAAGCCCGCGCCATGCATCGTGGCCAGTGAAGCGAACGAGCTGATGTGGCCGCCCAGGTCGCCGCCGTCCGCCGGGTGCAAGCGGTTGGCCTTGACCACCATCGCCATCGCGTTCCAGCGCATGTACGCGCGCAGCCGCTCCTCGATGTCCAGGTTGCCGGGGCAGCGTTCCTCCTGATCCGGCTCGATCGTGTTGACATAGCCAGTGGTGGCGGAAAACGGCATGTCGATGCCCTCTTGCCGCGCCTGCTCCAGCAACTGTTCGAGCAGGAAATGGCCGCGCTCCGGTCCCTCGGACTGTATGACGGCCGAAAGCGCGTCGATCCATTCGCGTGTTTCCTCGGCGTCGGCATCGTTGGCGGCCGAGCCGAAGGGATTTTCAGGCTGTGCTGACATCTTGGTCTCCTGTGCGTTCGTTGACTCACCGGCGCCACCCAGGCAAATGCTGGGTGGAGGTCACGTAATTTAGTACGGGTCCCGGACGGAGGCCGGAGTGTCTCATATTTCCCGCTGATTTCAAGTTGTGCAGTTAGTTTTCACAATATGGTTTTCGGCCTTGTCGAGAGGCCAATAAGACCGCGTGCTCCAATGGAAACTGGCGTCCGCTTACCAGTGAGCGAGGCGCCTGCCCCTACACTTGGAGCTTCATGCAAGACCCCGTTACCGTCCCTGAGCCGCACGGTGTAGCGGCCCCCGTGGCTTGGTGGCGCCGCTGGTGGCGCCGCCAGTCACCGGTGCACCAGGATCGCTTCGCCATGCTGGCGCCGCTCGCGGCCGTCCTGTTGTTCCTGGCGGCGATCATTTCGGCCTTCAGCTACCTGCGCCTGGAAGAAATGGACCGCGAGCAGGAAGCGGTCAAGCGCGACGTCGAATATGCGCAGCAACGCGTGCGCTTGCGCCTGCTGGAGCGCCAGGAGCAGCTGATGCGCGTCGCGCGGGACATTTCCAACAAGGACGTGGACCCCGAGGAATTTCTGGGTCGGGCCGAGTCCATGGTGAGCCAGTACCCCGAGCTGCAGGCCGTCACATGGATCGACGATCGCCGCCGCATCAGGGCCAGCTATGGCGCGCCCAGCCTCGCCAGCCATCAGTTGCGCGCGGCCGGCGAGGTATTGCGTCCGGGGGAAACCGAAAACATCTACAGCCTGGCGCGCGACTTGCTGCAGCCGGTGTATTCACAGCCGGCCGCCGGCACCGACAGCACCGGCCTGCTGCAGCTGCACATCCCGCTGACCGAGCAGGGGCGCTTTTCCGGCGTCATCCTCGGCGAGTATTCGATCGACGGCCTGTTGCGCTATGGCGTGCCGGCCGAAGT
>DATNCB010000868.1:0-2281 GCA_035571715.1 Ramlibacter sp. | reverse complement strand
TCACCGAGATCCGTCTCGACGATCTCGATCCCGCGCTTTTCCAGGAAGGGCCGCATCTCGCATTCGTCGGTGAGCATCGACTTGCTCTTCACCAGCGTGGTCGCTTCGCGCGCGGCCATGATGTCGTAGACGATCTGGTTGTGCTCGGCCGCGTCGCGCGCCCAGTGCACCACGATGCCGTTGGCGGTCGCGTTGCGTTCGAACTGCTCCAGGTAGTCCGCCAGGTGCGTCAGCGTGTGTTCCTTGATCGCCGAGGCGAGCGTTCGCAGCTGCTCCCATTCCGGGATGTCCTGGCTTTCGCGGTCGCGCTTTTGCCGCAGGTCCCACAAGCGCTTGTCGTGGAACTCGACGTGGTGCGTCGCCTTGATGAACTTCGACGACGCTTCGGCGTGGTCGACCGGTTTCATGACCGGGCTCCGTTCAGGATCTGCGCGATGTGGATGAATTTCAGCGGCAGCCCGAGCCGCTTGGCGCAGCCCTGCTGGTGCATCACGCACGACATATCGGGTGAGACGATGTACTCGGCGCCCGCCCGCGAATGGTCGTTCACCTTGTCCTGCCCCATCCTGGCGGAAACGGGCTCCTCGAAGACCGAAAAGGTGCCGCCGAAGCCGCAGCATTCGTCGACACGGTCGGGCGTGACGAACTCGATCCCCTTCACCTTGGACAGCAGCGTGCGCGGCTTGTTGAACGCGGGCTCGTCGATTTCCGAGGTCTTGGCCTGGCGCAGCCCGCGCAACGTGGAACAGCCGATGTGCAGTCCCACCTTGTGGCGGAATTCGGTCCAGGGAAATTCGCGCACCTGCAGCACGTCGTGCAGGAACTCGACCAGCTCATGGGTATTGCGCCGCACCGCCTGCACCTCGGGTGTCTGCTCGATGGCCGTCATGTGCTCGCGCACCTGATGGCAGCAGCTGCCCGAGGGCGTGACGATGTAGTCATACCCCGCGAAGTTCTTCGCAAACAGTGCCTCGGTCGCACGAGCGTCTTCGTGGCAGCCGCTGTTGGCCATCGGCTGGCCGCAGCAGGTCTGGTTCAGCGGAAAGTGCACCTGACAGCCGAAGCGCTCCAGCAGTTCCAGCGTGGCGATGCCGACCTCCGGGAAGAACGCGTCGACATAGCACGGGATGAACAGGGCGACTTTCATGAATCAGAGCGATTCTGGCACCATCTCGATCGCGCCACACGGGCATTCGGCGGCGCAGACCCCGCAACCCTTGCAATAGTCGAGGTTGAACTGGAACCGGTTTCCGGCACCGAGCTTGATGACGGCGTTGTCCGGGCAGACGCCATAACAGTTGTCGCACTCGAAGCAGTTGCCGCAGGACAGGCAGCGGCGCGCCTCGAACAGCGCGTTGTCCTCGGTCAGGGCGCCTTGCACCTCGTCGAAACTGCTGCAGCGCCGGGCAATATCGAGCTGCGGTCGCACCGTCTTGGGCGCGTCGCTGTAGTACCAGGGGTTTAGCAGGTCGAACGTGGCGGCCTCATGCTTGGGCGCCGCCTCCAGCCGGATACCGCGCAGCCAGGCGTCGATCTGGCGCGCGGCCTTCTTGCCGTGGCCGACCGCCACCGTCACGTTGCGCTCGGCTGGCACCATGTCGCCGCCGGCAAAGAGCCCGGGGTGGCCGGTCATCATCGTTTGCGGATCGACTTGCACCACGCCGTCCTTGAGTTCCAGGCCGGGCACGCCGTCCAGCAGCGACAAATCGACGTCCTGCCCCAGCGCCAGCACCAGCGAATCGGCTTCCAGCGTCTCGTATTCGCCGGTGGGTTGCGGGTTGCCTTTGGCGTCGAGCGTCATCTTCTCGATCGTCAGGGCGCCCTGGCCGGCGTTCTTGATGGTCGACAGCCACTTGACCATCACGCCTTCCTGCAGAGCTTCCTCGACCTCGAAGTCGTGCGCCGGCATCTTTTCGCGGGTGCGGCGGTAGACGATCACGGCTTCGGTCGCGCCCAGGCGCTTGGCCGTACGCGCCACGTCGATGGCGGTGTTGCCGCCGCCGTAGACGACGACACGGCGCCCGAGCATCGGTTTGTCCTCGCCTTCCATCGAGCGCAGCACCGCCACTGCATCCATGATGCGCGACGAGTCCTTGGCCGGAATGTAGGCCCGCTTGGCAATATGCGCGCCCACGGCCAGGAAGGCGGCGTCGAATCCGCCCGCCTGCATGTCGTCCGTGATGCGCGCCACCTTGGCGTTGAGCTCCACCTTGACGCCCATCGCGACGATGCGCTGCATCTCGGCGTCGAGCACGTCGCGCGGCAGCCGGTACTTGGGGAT
>DATNCB010000867.1:0-6970 GCA_035571715.1 Ramlibacter sp. | reverse complement strand
TCCAAGCGCAACAACCGCCTGATCGTCGCGACCGCCGACCCTTCGGACCAGCAGGCCGGCGAGAAGATCAAGTTCGCGACCCAGATGGGCGTGGACTGGATCATCGCCGAGTACGACAAGCTGACCAAGATGGTCGAGGCGTCGACCGCCAGCGCGACCGAGGCGATGGACAGCATCATCGGGGACGAGTTCGAATTCGACGAATCGTCGATCGAAGCGTCCACTTCCGATGAAAGCGATGCGGCAACGTCCGAAGTCGAGGACGCGCCAGTCGTCAAGTTCCTGCACAAGATGCTGCTGGACGCATTCAGCATGCGCGCATCGGACCTGCATTTCGAACCTTACGAGACCAACTATCGCGTGCGCTTCCGCATCGACGGCGAGCTGCGGGAGATCGCTTCGCCACCCGTGGCCATCAAGGAAAAGCTGGCCTCGCGCATCAAGGTCATCTCGCGCATGGACATCTCGGAAAAGCGCGTGCCGCAGGACGGCAAGATGAAGCTCAAGATCGGACCGGACCGGGTGATCGACTTCCGCGTCAGCACCTTGCCCACGCTGTTCGGCGAAAAGATCGTGATCCGTATCCTGGACCCCAGCAGCGCCAGGCTGGGCATCGAAGCGCTGGGGTACGAAGTCGAGGAGAAGGAACGGCTGCTGGCGGCGGTGAGTCGGCCCTACGGGATGGTGCTGGTCACCGGCCCCACGGGCTCGGGCAAGACAGTGTCGCTCTACACCTGCCTTAACCTGCTGAACAAGCCGGGCGTGAATATCTCCACGGCCGAGGACCCTTCCGAAATCAACATGCCGGGCGTCAACCAGGTCAACGTCAACGAAAAGGCGGGCCTGACGTTCGCGGCGGCACTCAAGTCGTTCCTGCGGCAGGACCCGGACGTCATCATGGTCGGCGAAATCCGCGACCTGGAGACCGCCGATATCGCGATCAAGGCGGCGCAGACCGGGCACCTGGTGCTGTCCACGCTGCACACCAACGACGCGCCCACCACGCTCACGCGTATGCGCAACATGGGGATCGCGCCGTTCAACATTGCGTCCAGCGTCATCCTGATCACGGCCCAGCGGCTGGCGCGGCGCCTGTGCCCCACTTGCAAGGCACCTGCGGATATTCCTTACGAAACCCTGCTCGAAGCCGGATTCAAGGAAGAAGACGTGGATGGCACCTGGACACCCTACCGGCCGGTCGGCTGCTCGGCATGCAACAACGGCTACAAGGGCCGCGTCGGTCTCTATCAGGTGATGCCGATCAGCGAGGACATCCAGCGCATCATCCTGGCGGACGGCAGCGCGCTGGAGATCGCGAAACAGGCGGAGCGCGAGGGTGTGAACAATTTGCGCCAGTCGGGCCTGCGCAAGGTCAGAATGGGCATCACCTCCCTCGAAGAGGTGCTGGGCTGCACCAATGTATAAGGTTTAGAGGAGTACCCGATGGCCACAGCCGCAACCAAAATCGCTGAATTCGTTTTCGAATGGGAAGGGCGCGATCGCAACGGCAAACAGGTGCGCGGCGAGACCCGCGCGGCCGGCGAGAACCAGGTGCAGGCCGCATTGCGCCGGCAGGGCGTCTCTCCCACCAAGGTCAGGAAGCGCCGGATGCGCTCCGGCGCGAAGATCAAGCCCAAGGACATCGCGATCTTCACCCGGCAACTGGCGACCATGATGAAAGCCGGCGTGCCGCTGCTGCAGGCTTTCGACATCGTCGGGCGCGGCAATGCCAACGCCAGCGTCACGAAGTTGCTCAACGACGTGCGCACCGACGTGGAAACCGGCACCTCGCTGTCCGCCGCTTTCCGCAAGTACCCAATGTATTTCAACAGCCTGTACTGCAACCTGGTCGAGGCCGGCGAGGCCGCGGGTATCCTGGAGGCGCTGCTGGACCGGCTGGCCGTCTACATGGAAAAGACCGAGGGCATCAAGTCGAAGATCAAGTCGGCGCTGATGTATCCGATCTCGGTGGTCGTGGTCGCGTTCGTTGTCGTGGCCGTGATCATGATCTTCGTGATCCCGGCATTCAAAGAAGTGTTCACCTCCTTTGGCGCCGACTTGCCGGCGCCAACACTGTTCGTGATCGGCATGAGCGAATTTTTCGTGAAGTACTGGTGGCTGATCTTCGGCGGGCTGGGTGGCGGCTTCTACTTCTTCATGCAGGCGTGGAAGCGCAGCGAAAAAGTCCAGATGTTCATGGACCGCCTGATGCTCAAGCTGCCGGTCTTCGGCTTGCTGGTCTACAAGTCGGTGATCGCGGGCTGGACCCGCACCCTCGCCACCATGTTTGCCGCGGGCGTGCCGCTGGTCGAGGCGCTGGATTCCGTCGGAGGGGCATCGGGCAATTCCGTCTACGCGATGGCCACCGAGAGGATCCAGATGGAGGTTTCCACCGGCACCAGCCTGACAGTGGCGATGACCAATGCGAACGTGTTTCCCACCATGGTGCTGCAGATGTGCGCCATCGGCGAAGAGTCGGGCTCGCTGGACCACATGCTGGGCAAGGCGGCCGACTTCTACGAAGCCGAGGTCGACGACATGGTCGCCGGCCTGTCCAGCCTGATGGAGCCGATCATCATCGTGTTCCTGGGCGGGCTGATCGGCGGGATCGTGATCTCCATGTACCTGCCCATCTTCAAGCTCGGCCAAGTGGTGTAAGCCTGCCCTGATGATCGTTTCGCCTCTGATCGATGCCGGCCTGGCCGGCTTACTCGGACTGCTCGTGGGCAGCTTCCTGAACGTCGTGATCTACCGGTTGCCCCAGATGCTGGAGCGGCAATGGGCGGCGGAATGCGCCGAGCTGGCGGGCAAGCCTCTGGCAGAAGCCCCCCCGTTCAACCTGGTCCGTCCCCGTTCGCGTTGCCGGCAATGCGGGCATCTGATTCGCTGGTACGAAAACGTGCCGATCCTGAGTTACCTGGTGCTGCGCGGCAAGTGCTCGGCCTGCGGCGCAGCGATCGGCGTGCGCTACCCCCTGGTGGAATTCGCCACGGCAGCGCTGTTCTTTCTTTCGGTCCGGCACTGGGGAGCCACGCCGGCAGGGGCCGTCTGGTGCGGGTTTTCTGCGGCCATCGTGGTCCTGGCCCTGATCGACTGGGATACGACTTTGTTGCCGGACGACATCACCTTGCCACTGCTGTGGGCGGGCTTGATCGTCGCCGCACTGCGCTGGACGGACGTCACCCTGCCGCAGGCCCTTTGGGGCGCGGTGGCGGGCTACCTCTCCTTGTGGCTGATCTACCAGGGCTTCAAGCTCCTGACCGGCAGGGAGGGCATGGGCTATGGGGACTTCAAGCTGTTCGCGGCGCTGGGGGCCTGGTTCGGCTGGACCGCGCTCATCCCGATCATCCTGATGGCCTCGGTCATCGGCGCGGTGGTCGGGATCGCGATGAAGTTTTCCAGCGGGCTGCGTGAAGGCGGCTACGTGCCATTCGGTCCGTTCCTGGCCGGCGCCGGGCTTACCGCCATGATCTTCGGCCCGGGCTCGATCCTGGGCGTCATCGGGCTGTAGGGAGCCTGGGAAGATGGCCCTTCGGGTCGGCCTGACCGGCGGCATCGGCAGCGGCAAGAGCACCGTGTTGCAGATGCTGGCGCAGCTCGGCGCGGCGGTGATCGATGCCGACGCGATTTCGCGCGGCACCACGGCAGCCGGCGGCGCTGCGATTGCCACCATCGCCGAGCGGTTCGGAAGCGATTTCATCACCCCCGAAGGCGCGCTCGATCGCGACCGCATGCGCGAGCACGCTTATGCCGATCCGCTCGCGCGCAAGCAGCTGGAGGAGATCATTCACCCGCTGGTGGGCCGCGAAAGCGCGCGCCAGGTCCAGGCCGCGCTCGAAGCCGGCGTCCGCTGCATCGTGTTCGACATTCCGCTGCTGGTCGAATCGGGCCGCTGGCCATCGCAGGTAGACCGGGTGCTGGTGGTGGACTGCTCACCGCAAACACAGGTGGACCGGGTAGTCGCGCGCAGCGGCCTGAAGGCGCAGGAGGTGCGGGCCATCATTGCCGTCCAGGCCAGCCGCGCACAGCGGCTCGCGGCGGCGGATCTCGTCATCTGCAACGAGGGCCTGTCGCTGGACCAGCTGCGTGACAAGGTGGTACAGGCAGCGCGTCGCTTCGGGCTATGATTGGCCGGATTGCCGAAGAGAGCCCAGGGCCTGTTCACAGCGTGATCCTCTACGAATACCCTTTCAACGAACGCATTCGCACCTACCTGCGCCTGGAGCACCTGTTCCGCCGCCTCGGGGAGCTGGTCCCGCGTTCACACCCGATCGATCACCATTACGCGCTCGCCACGATTTTCGAAATCATGGATGTGGCGTCGCGCGCGGACCTGAAGTCCGATGCGATGAAGGACCTGGAAAAACAGAAGAACCTGCTCAACGGTTATCGCGGCAATCCAGCCATTGCCGAAACCGTCCTGGACGAGGTCGTCGGCAATCTCGAACGCTGCTTCTCGGCCCTGAACCTGCTGCCTGGCAAGGCGGGCCAATCGTTGACGGACAACGAGTGGCTCATGAGCATCCGCAGCCGGGTTGGAATCCCGGGCGGCACCTGCGAGTTCGACCTGCCTGCGTATTACGCGTGGCAGCACCGTGACGCGCGCAAGCGCCAGGCCGATCTCGAACGCTGGGCCGGCACGTTCGGGCCCGTGGCGGAGTCGATCCACTTGTTGCTCAAACTGCTGCGCGACTCCGGGACGCCGCAAAAAGTCATGGCCAGCCACGGCCAGCTGCAGCAGACGCTGCCGCAGGGCCGCACGTTCCAGCTGCTGCGCCTGCGGCTGGACCCCGCGCTCGGGCTGGTACCTGAGATCAGTGGCAATCGCCTGATGATTTCAGTGCGCCTGATGCGCCAGGAAGCGGCCGACCGGCTGCAGCCGAGCAACGACAACGCGCAGTTCGAACTCACGCTGTGTTCCTGAAGGTTTGAGATGGCAAAGCCGGACCCACCCAGCGCCGCGAAACCGCGCCTGGTGCGCTGCCCTGCCTGCGGCGGCGAAAGCGTTTACGCGCCGACGAATCCTTACCGGCCGTTTTGTTCGGAACGCTGCAAGAACATGGATTTCGGCGCTTGGGCGAGCGAGCATTTCCGAGTGCCGGAGAAGCCGCCTCGGGAGGAGGAATGAAAGCGGATTGAATTCGGACGGGCGTTGCTGTCTTACCTGTGCGTGGCGCCTGCAAAGCCGCGCTCCTGCCCGAACCACTGCAGCACCGGAACCGTCCCCGGCAGCACGGGCGCTACCTGCACCGGTAGGTCCTGCCACGCGAACGACTGCCCTTCGTGCATATGCAGCTCGCCGCTCCATTCGAAGACCTTGCAGAAATTCAGCCGGACCAGCGCATGCGGATAATCGATCCGCTCGACGCGCCAGGGATGGACGGCGCCGATGGACAGGCCGATTTCCTCGTACAGTTCGCGCCGCAGCGCCTGCTCGACTGTCTCGCCGGGCTCCACCTTGCCGCCCGGAAACTCCCAATAGCCTTCGTACACCTTGCCCGGCGGGCGCGATGTCAGCAGGAAGGCGCCGTCCGCGCGGATCAGCACGCCCACGGCGACTTCGACTTCCTTGCGATCAGGGCCGCCTTCGCGCGGACGGTCGCCGTCGGCAACGAGCGGGCTGCGAACGGCCGGCGGCGCATTGCTCATCTTCGCGTCATGCGCCGCGGCGCCCCGCATAGTCGCGGGCGAACTGGTAGGCCACCCGGCCGCTGCGCGAACCGCGCTCAAGTGCCCATACCAGGGCCTCGGGCCGGGCCGCTTCGATCGCCGGTCCATTCACGCCGAACCAGGACAGCCATTGGGCCGCGATCGCCAGGTACTCGTCCTGGTTGAACGGATAAAAACTCACCCACAGTCCAAACCGTTCGGACAGGGAGATCTTCTCCTCCACCACCTCGCCCGGATGGACCTCGCCGTCCGCCGTATGCGTATAGCTCAGGTTTTCCTTCATGTACTCGGGCAGCAGGTGGCGCCGGTTGCTGGTCGCGTAAATCAGCACGTTGGGCGTGGCCGCGGCCACCGAGCCATCGAGGATGGACTTCAGAGCCTTGAACCCGGGCTCGCCCTCCTCGAAGCTCAGATCGTCGCAAAACACGATGAATTTTTCGGGCTGCGAAGCCACCACGTCCACGATGTCGGGCAAATCGACCATGTCGGCCTTGTCGACCTCGATGAGCCGAAGGCCTTGCCCCGCATATTCGTTCAGACACGCCTTGATCAGCGAGGACTTGCCGGTGCCGCGGGCACCCGTCAGCAGCACGTTGTTGGCGGGCTGGCCATGGACGAACTGCAGCGTATTGCGCTGGATCTTTTCCTTCTGGGCGTCGATTTCCTTCAGGTCGGCCAGCCGGATGGCGGCCAGATGGCGCACCGGCTCCAGCACGCCATGGCCGGAAGAGCGCTTGCGGTAACGCCACGCCGTCGAGGCGCTCCAGTCGGGTGGGGACAGTGGTTGCGGCAGGATGGATTCGATGCGCGACAGCAATTGCCCGGCGCGCTCGATCAGCTGCTCGAATTTTTCATTCATGAGCGGTAGTCGGCGTTGATGCTCACATACTCGTGGCTCAGGTCGCAGGTCCAGATCGTGTCGGCTGCGCTGCCGCGGCCCAGCCCCACCCGCACGGTGATTTCGCTTTGCTTCATGACGCGCTGGCCGTCCTCCTCCCGGTACTGCGGGTTGCGGCCGCCCCTGGCCGCCACGTGCACGTCATCCAGATGCAGGTCGATCCGCGTCTGATCGAGGTCGTCGATGCCCGCGTAGCCCACAGCGGCCAGGATGCGGCCCAGGTTGGGATCGCTGGCGAAGAATGCGGTCTTGACCAGCGGCGAATGGGCGATCGCGTAGGCCACCTGGCGGCACTCCTGCGCGCTCTTGCCGCCTTCGATGCGGACGGTGATGAACTTGGTGGCGCCTTCGCCGTCGCGCACGATCGCCTGCGCGAGCTGGCGCGCGACATCGAGCATCGCG
>DATNCB010000866.1:0-10144 GCA_035571715.1 Ramlibacter sp. | reverse complement strand
CCATCTGGTGCTCAATCGCCCCGAGGCGATGAACACCATGCAACCCCAGTTCTGGCGCGAACTGGATGAGGTGCTGGCACAACTGCACCGTGAAGGCGAGGCGCGGGCCCTGGTGATTTCCTCGACGGGCAAGCATTTCAGCGCCGGGATGGCACTGGAGACCTTCGGCGGCGAGATTGCGATGGACGACCGCACGCCCGAGGGGCGCGCCGCCATCTTCGACTTGCTGACCGACATGCAGGCCACCTTCACGAAACTGGAGACGCTGCGCATCCCCGTGATCGCCGCGATCCAGGGCGGCTGCATCGGCGGCGCCGTGGACATGGTCACCGCCTGCTGTATCCGCTATGCCACGGCCGACGCGTTTTTCTGCATCCAGGAAATCAACATCGGCATGGTTGCGGACGTGGGCACCTTGCAGCGGCTGCCGAAGCTGGTGCCGCTAGGCGTGGTCAAGGAACTGGCCTACACCGGCCGGCGGCTGCCGGCCCACAAGGCGCTGGGCTACGGGCTCGTGAACGAAATCTTCGAGACGCAGGACGCAATGGTCGCAGCGGCCTTGCAATGCGCACGCGAGATCGCCGCCAAGCCACCCGCTGCTATCTGGGGCACCAAGCAGGTCATCCACTACGCGCGCGACCATTCCGTGGACGACGCGCTCAAACAGATGGGATGGATCCAGGGCGCGATCTGGAGCAATGCCCATGTGCGAGAAGCGGTGACGGCAATGAAGGAGAAACGCGCCGCCGAGTTCCCCGCGCTGCCGCCGCTGCGCTCGTTCCGCGATCTCTGAAGGCGCTTCAGCGCTTCGACGCCGCCTTGGGCGTGGACTTCGACTTCGACTTCACCTTCGCGATCGCCTTGACCTTGGGCTTTTTCGGCGGCAATGAGCTGGTATAGGCCAGCGCCTGCGCGATCCAGTCGCGAAATTGCGCGGGCGGGCAATCGAGCGCGTCCTCGATCGCCGCATAGTCCTTCATCACCTTGCCCATTACCTCGAACGGCCGCGCCGAAGCCTCCTGCGGCACCCGCACGATCAGCCGCTGCTCGTGCAGTCCCGCGAACATGTTCCCGTTGATGAACGCGCATGGATAGCCGAACATCTGCCGGCGCTCCACCCCCTGGGTCAGCGGCAGGCTCGCGACAAACCGTTCGACCAGCGCCGGATCGGATTTTTGCCAGGTGGCCATGAGCGATGAGTCTAATACTCCCTCCAATCTCCCTGTGCGGAAGTGGCATGGACCTGCGGCGCGCCCAGGGTCGCAAAGGCTGGAGTCAGCCGGGCACGGTCGGCCTTGACCTTGACCGGCGCCGGTTCCACCGTCCTGGAAGGCCTGTGCGAGGCCAGGTGTCTCTTCTCGAGCTCGCCCTGCTCGCCACCCAGCATGAAGCGCGACACCAGTTGCAGCAACGAACCGGATTGCTCCCTCAGCGATTCGGTGGCCGCCGTTGCCTCCTCCACCAACGAGGCGTTTTGCTGCACCACCTGGTCCATCTGCGTCACCGCCGTATTGACCTGGCCGATGCCCGAACTCTGCTCCTGGCTGGCCGCCGCGATCTCGGCAATCAGGTCACTGACTTTCTTCACCGACCCTACGATCTCCTCCATCGTCAGGCCCGCGGCGTCCACCAGCTTCGTGCCCGCCCGCACCTGATCCACCGAGTCGCCGATCAGCGTCTTGATCTCCTTGGCCGCCGCCGCGCTGCGCTGCGCCAGGTTCCTCACCTCCGCGGCCACGACAGCAAAACCGCGGCCCTGTTCACCCGCGCGGGCCGCCTCCACCGCCGCATTCAGCGCCAGGATGTTGGTCTGGAACGCAATGCCGTCGATCACCCCGATGATGTCGGCGATCTTGCGCGATGACTCCGAGATGCCATTCATGGTCGAGACCACCTGGCCCACCACCTGGCCGCCCTTGCGTGCCATTTCCGAGGCGCCTGCCGCCAACTGGCTGACTTGCCGGGCGTTCTGCGCGTTCTGCGTCACAGTGGACGTCAGCTCCTCCATCGAGCTGGCCGTTTCCTCCAGGGTGCTGGCCTGCTCCTCGGTGCGCTGCGACAGGTCCACGTTGCCCTGCGCGATCTGCGCGCTGCTCTCCGCTACGGTATGGGCGCCCGCTGCAACTTCGCCCACCAGCTTCTTCAGGTTGGCGATCATTTCCGCCAGCGCGTGTAGCAGCTGCCCGGTTTCGTCCCTGCTTCGCGCCTCGACAATCACGGTCAAGTCTCCATCGGCCACGCGCCGCGCCGCGGCCACCGCATTGTTCATCGGCCGCGTGATGCCACGCGTGATCGCGACGCCTCCGGCGACCCCGCCGCAAATCGCGAGCGCGACGAACAGCCCGAACAGACTGAAGGCACGCGCCGCCTCGTCCTTGGCCATTTCGGTGATCCGGGCTGTTTCGGTCGACGCATGTTTTTGCATGGTTTGAACCACCATGTCCAGCTTTTCGTCGAGCGGCCGGTCTTTGCCTCTCACCAGCGCGTCGACGATGTGGGTGGACTCCGCTTTCGACGCATCGAATGATTTCAGCGCTTCGAAGTATTGCTGGTTGAGCACCCCGTGCAGGCGGGCTACCTCGTCGATGTCGGCCGTGGGCACGCCGAGCCTGACCATGATGGTCTTCGCGTCCTCGAATTCCTTGCGGATGAGCTCGATGCGCTTGTTGAAGGTCGCCAGATATTGATCGTAGTCCTTCTGCACCTGCCCACGAAGCAGGATGTTCTTCCACTCCTGGACCTGAATCTTGAATGAAACCTCCGCAGCGCGCGTCAAGTCGACAGCACGCAGCAAGTCCGCGGAGCTCCGCAGGCTCTCGGCGTTTCGTGCTTGAGCGGCGTGCAAGGCATACATCCCAAACGCGCTGATGAACGCCAGCGCCAGCAACATGAGCGCAATCAGCGCGCTCAATTTGGCCGATATCTTCAAATTGGCAAACATGAATTTCCTTCCATTCGTTTATTGCGGCAGCGTGATTGCTGCGACTTCAATGCGATTCGCGTTCGACCAGCGCCATGTCGGCACCGGACAACAGTTTTTCGATGTCCAGCAGGATGACCATGCGGTCGTCCAGCGTCGCGAGGCCGGTGATGTACCTGGTATCGAAATTGTTGGACGCGAACTCCGGGGTCGGGTGGATGCTGTCGATGAGCAGCGTGACAACGTCCGACACGAAATCGACCACGGCCCCGATCACCCGCCCCGCGACGTTCAGGATGATCACCACCGTGAAGTTGTCATAGACGGCCTGTTCGAGCCTGAATTTGATGCGCAGGTCCAGCACCGGAACGATTACTCCGCGCAGGTTGATCACGCCCTTGATGAACTCCGGTGCGTTCGCGATCGCCGTCGGAGTTTCATATGGCCGGATTTCCTGCACTTTCAGGATTTCGATGCCGTAGCTCTCGCCGCCCAGCCGGAAGGTGAGAAATTCGCGTGCCGGCACATCGATGTCGGCGCCGGCCGCCGCTTGGGACATGGATCTTTTCTGCATATGGGTTGCTCCTAAATCTGGTCTTTGGTTCGTATGACGGACAGCACCGCGTCGATGCAAGCGCGCTGCGACGCACCTGCGCGAACGTCTTCGAGCTGAATGCCAGGGAGGGCAGCGAACAATTCCGCCGCGTGCGCACCGATGGCGGGGCTGGGGGCGATCAAACTGATGGCCGGCCGAGCCGCGGCGCTGTTCAATGTCATTGCGACGCTGGCCGCCAGCATCGCGGCGCGATGCGGCCGGGTGCCGAGCAGCAACACCATGCATTCCGCATTCCGCAGCGAGAGCCTGACCATGCTGTTGGCCAGAGCGCGGCGCGACAGGGCGTTCACGCGGATCATGCCCCCCTCGTGGGTAACATCGACATAAGCGGCGCCAACGTCGCCGCTTCTGAAATCGCAGTCCGCGAGCCGCTGGTAGCCCACCGTGGCACGGTAGCGTTCCGCGATCCCCTTGATCAGCTCCACGGAGTCGTTGTATTCGGACGCCACGACGACCACGTCACGGCGGCCATCGGTTTCCACCTCTTCGGATTGCGCCAGGCATGGGGCGCTCAGCCGGTTCCAGATTGCCACGGGCTCGGCCGACAACCCCCTCGCGTGCTCGCGTTCGACCCGGCGAAACCGGCGAGCGACGTCCTTGGCCTTGTCACCGTTGTGCAGTGTCGCGATGTGCAGAGTGTCGATCAGCCCATGCGGGCCCACGCTGCGATGGATCGTGCGCGGTGGGGCATGGGCGCAATTGGCCGCCGGCAGGCGCCAGGCCTGTTCGACCGCCTCGGCAGGCCCCTCATGCCACTGAAGAAGCCAACCCTCGCTATACAGCAAAGCGCTGCGCACACCCGCATCGGCGTTGAATTTGCAGATGCCCTTGCGCATGCCGAGCAATTGATCGACCACAGACCCCGTGGCACGGCACAGGCTTGCGTTCATCAGCCGCACCGGATCTCGCGTGGTGTTCACTTTCATTGATTCCTCTGCTGGTTATTTCGTGCCATGCCCAGTCCGCGGGACTACGCGAGCGAAGCAGCGGTACTGCGGGCTCAGTCTTGCTCGGAGTGTTCACAAACGTCGCGATGCGATACAGTTGACCGCATTCGGTCGTGTGGGATGGCGGGGGTGAAGGATGCGCTTGGATCCGGAATTGCGCGATATCAATTGCGGACACTGTCTTGTCAATTTCGGACAACCAGGCGTTCGGGCACCGCAATTGTGGGAACTCCGGCCGTGAGCGGCCGCACCCGCCGCATCCCGGTGCGTTATTTCGCGCTTCTTGTGTCGCACCTGCGTGCCCAGGGAGTGGACACGGCGCGACTGCTTCGAATCGGCGGCATCGATTCATCGCTGCTGGAGCGCGACGACGGCACGCTCCACCCGACCGAACTGGAACACTTGATGTTTGCGGCGCGAGACCTGACCGGCCGGACCGACCTCGGATTCGAAACCGGCCGCCTGGCCCACCTGACTTCGCACGGTATCCTGGGCTACGGAATGCTGAGTTGCCAGACGCCCGATCAGATATACCAGTTGGCCAGCCGTTACTTCCACCTGATCAACGAACTGTTCGCAATGCGATGCCGCCGCACGCCGGATCGCTACGAGGTGATCTACTCGCCCGTCGTCGCCGTTGGACGAGAACTCCTTTACTACATTCAGGAAGCAATCGCCAGCGCAAATGAGAAGACGTTGCGCGTGATGCTGGGCCGGCATCTTGCGCCCTACGACATCTATCTATCGATGCCGCCACCACCGCACCGGCAGCGCTATGCCGAATTGACCCCGGTCCGGTTCCATTTCGATGAGCACGCGCTGCCGGGAGTGCGTGTGGTCATCGGCACGGCGCTCATGAATACACCCCTGCCGATGCCATCGCCGCTGGTCGTCCGTCAGGTCGAGGCTCGATGTGAAGAGTTGTCGCGGCGTCCGACGCCCGAGGCTGCGGGCTGGGGAGAATATGTGACGATGATGCTGCGGGGGGCGCCAGGCCAGATCACCCTGGACCAGATCGCAGGCCGGCTGCGTGTGTCGGCGCGCACCATCGACCGCCACTTGAAAAAGGAGAATCTCCAGTTTCGCGACCTGTCGCAGCAGGTGCGCTTCGAGCGCGCTTGCCAAATGCTCGCGAGCGGCGGAGCCACGGTGTCGCAGGTCGCGGAGCGACTTGGCTTCAGCGACGCGGCGAATTTCAGCCGATCCTTCCGACGATTTATCGGGGTGTCACCCAGCCGATATCTGCAGCAGGCGCCGAATCGGGAGACGGCTCGTTAGCACACGCGGTGCTACTGCCGCGCCATCCTGACGTTGGCGGGCGGCGCCGTTGGGTGACTGGTACGGAAAGGGTTGATGTCCAGCCCGCCGCGTCGCGTGAATCGTGCATAGACCACCAGCTTGACCGGCTTGCAGCGCCGCCACAAGTCCATGAAGATGCGCTCGACACACGGCTCATGGAATTCGTTGTGGTTGCGAAAACTCACCAGGTAGCGCAGCAACGCGCCCTGGTCGATTTGCGGCCCGCTGTAGCGGATCTGCACGCTGCCCCAATCCGGCTGGCCGGTGACCAGGCAGTTGCTCTTCAGCAGATTGCTCGTCAGCACTTCCTCGACTGGCTTCTCTGCAAACGCGGCCGTGAGCAGCTCCGGCGCGGGCGTGTACTGGCTGCATTCGATGTCCAGCCGGTCCAGGCTCAGGCCATCGAGCTCCTGCACCGGTTCGCGGTCGAACACGTCCGGCAGCATGATGCGCACGCCCACCGAGGCCTGGCTGGGGGCGCCGCGCCACACCGCCTCGCTCACATCGGTGCGGATGCGCTCGCGCACCTCCTCGGCCGATGCGAAAGCCGTGTTGCTGAAACTGTTGAGGTAGAGCTTGAAGGATTTGCTCTCGATGATGTTCGGCGTCTCGCAAGGCACGGTCACGTGGGCGATCGCCACTTGCGGCTTGCCGCGCGGCGTGAGCCAACTCAGCTCGAACGCCGTCCACAGATCGGCGCCGAAGAAGGGCACCGCGCCATGGAGGCCCAGCTCCACCCGCTTGGGCAGGCGTGAAAGCGGAAAAAGCAGCGACGCGTCATAGCGGTCGACATAGAGCGCTGGCTTGCCGAGCTGCGATTGATCGGGTCGGTTTGTCATGTACCTAGCTGCAGGTGCGGCACCAAAGGCTGGAGCAGCTGCTCGACCACGCCCGGCGGCAGGTCATGGCCCATCCCTTCGATGCCCAGGAACCGCGAGCCGCGAATGCGCCGCGCCGTATCCTCGCCGCAGGCAAAAGGAACCAGCGGATCGTCAGTTCCGTGCAGCACCAGGGTAGGGATCGTGATTCGTGGCAGCTCGTCAGCGCGGCGCGCGTCAGCGGCAATCGCCGTCATCTGCCGGACCGAGCCGGCCGGATGATAGCTGCGCCGCGTGGCGGCCAGCACCCGCTCGCGCAGCGCCGCCTCGTCGAGCGGAAAGGCCGGGCTGCCAATGGCCCTGAACAGCTTGACGTAGTGATCCACGATCGCCTGCTCGTCGGTGCCGTCTGGCCGGCTGAGCAGGACACGCAGCACTTTCGGTTTTGGGCCCGGCAGATAACGTGCGCCGCTCGAACCCATGATGCTGGTCAGGCTCAGCACCCGGCCGGGCGCCGTCAATGCAACCCGTTGGGCGATCATCGCACCCATGCTCACGCCGACCACATGGGCTCGCCCGATGCCCAGGGCGTCCAGCACGCCCAAAGTGTCGGCCGCCATGTCGAGCACGCTGTAAGGAGCGTTCACGGCGAAGCCCACGCGGAACTTGAAGCTCTCCCACAGCAGGTTGGGAACACCCAGGTGATCGAAGTGCTGGGACAAGCCGATGTCGCGGTTATCGAAACGCACTACCCGGAACCCCTGATCCACCAGGCCCTGCACGAATGCCGGCGGCCAGGCGACCAGCTGCATGCCCAGGCCCATGATCAGCAACACCACCGGCCGGCCGGCCTGGCTGCCGTCCGCACCTGTGTCCTCGACTTCGATGGAGATGCCGTTGGCTTTGACTTGCACGCCCGCGCTCACAGAAAGCGGCGCTCGCGCAGCCACTTGGTGGCGATCCACTTTTCCCCTTCCACCACTGGCGCACCGCCGTGCAGCGTGCGCGTGGACGGATGGGGCCGCTCGTAGCTGAAAAAAACACCGTTGCCGCGCTTGGGCGCGATCTCCAGGTGCACGTCCGGAAAGGTCGTGCCCCCTCCCTTGGCCGGCTCCGCGAGGTACATCAACAGTGTGCCCACGCGCTGGCCGCCGCGCTTGAGGATCGTGGGCGTGCCCGGCTCTTTCGGATCGAAATAGTCGTAATGCGGCTTGTATTCGGTGCCCGGCTGGTAATGCAGCACCTGCAAGCCTTCACCGTTTTCCTCCGGCCAGTTGAGCAGCCGCGCAA
The DNA here is from genome assembly GCA_035571715.1 of Ramlibacter sp. Classification (GTDB taxonomy): domain Bacteria; phylum Pseudomonadota; class Gammaproteobacteria; order Burkholderiales; family Burkholderiaceae_C; genus Ramlibacter. Next base: position 2,254 of record DATNCB010000866.1, on the reverse strand, counting down.
TACGAGCTTCGATCCGGCGCACCAGCTCGTGTTCGCCGCGCTGGAAAAACATGCCGCTGCTGGTGCGGTCGGCATTGATCTCTTCACCGCCGGACTTCGTCTCGACGGTGAGCGAGCGCGCCAGCCGCGGCCTGGCCAGCTCGATCAACCCCTGGCATTCGTCGTCGGACAACAGGCCACCGAAAACCACGATACGCGGGCTGTACATCGCCTGCAGCACGCAGACCTGGCGATCGCCCGCGTCCAGGTACAACGGCGAATCGTCGAGCTCCGGGTCGGGCACGGGAATCGCGGGAGGCAGGCCCTGTTCCACGGCTTGCCGCTCCAGGTGGTCGCGCAAGGTCGCTTCCATCGCTTCGATGGCGACATCCTCGTTCCACCCGGACGCCAGCATCGACTTGAGGACCGCCTCGGCGCTGTGACCGGCCTGTGCCTGCTCGACGATCCACCGCCGGAGCTCCGGAGTGATCTGCTGAGTTTGCGCCGTGCTCATGGTTCGATTTTGTGTCTGAATGTCGAGACGCGGGAGTGCAGGAAATCCATGGCAATTATTACTTGACTAGGGACGCCAGGCCCTGCTGCAGGCCCACTGGCAGCTTGCCACCACCAGCACCAGGGCGGTGTAGGTCGCCATCTTGCCGTCGACGCCAAAATGCCACAGGCCGGCGGCCAGCACCAGCACGCCTGCTATTGAATTAATAGCAGCCTGAGCCCACCAGGAGAGGAATCCGGGCGAGCGTGGCGTGACCAGCCGGGCCGCCAAGGCGACTAGCAGGGCAACGGCCACGGCCGGCGCCACGAAGCCCAGCAGGTGCAGAATAAGGTCCAGAGGGGCCATCTTGGGGGACTTGATAAATCGCAAGTGCTTGATAAGCCGGCAAATTTTATAATCCCGCCCATGGCAGTCTGGGCTCTGGGCATCAACCACACGACCGCGCCGCTGGATTTGCGCGGCCGCTTCGCCTATGCCATCGACCAGGTCGGGCCCACTTTGCAGGCCTTGCGCGAGTCGCTGTCGCGGCGGCCCGAGGCAGCCATCCTGTCGACCTGCAACCGCACGGAAATCTACTGCGCGGGCGAACACGGCGATATCGACAGCACTCTGGACTGGCTGGCACATTCTGGCGGCGTCTCGCCGGTGCTGCTGCGCTCGCATTCGTATACGCTGCACGACGGCTTGGCGGCGCGGCATGCGTTCCGCGTGGCCAGCGGCCTGGACTCGATGGTGTTGGGCGAGCCCCAGATCCTGGGCCAGATGAAGGACGCCGTGCGCGCCGCCGATCAGGCCGGTGCCTTGGGCACGACGCTCAACCAGCTGTTCCAGCGCTCCTTCGCGGTGGCCAAGGAAGTGCGCACGTCGACCGAGATCGGCGCCCATTCCATCAGCATGGCAGCTGCTGCGGTGCGGCTGGCCGGACAATTGTTCGAAGACATGGGCAAGATCCGTGTCCTCTTCGTCGGTGCCGGCGAAATGGTCGAACTCGCCGCCACGCATTTTGCCGCGCGCAATCCCAAGGGCATTGCCATCGCCAATCGCACGCTGGAGCGCGGCGAACGGCTGGCTTCGCGCTTCGGCGGCGAGGTGATGCGCCTGGCGGACCTGCCGGCGCGCCTGCACGAATTCGACGCGGTCATCAGCTGCACCGCCAGTACCTTGCCGATCATCGGTCTGGGCGCCGTCGAACGCGCGCTCAAGGCCCGCAAGCACCGGCCGATGTTCATGGTCGACCTGGCTGTCCCGCGCGACATCGAACCCGAGGTCAAGGATCTCGAAGACGTGTATCTCTACACGGTGGATGACCTGGCGAATGTGGTGCAGACCGGCCAGGCCAACCGGCAAGCCGCGGTGGCCCAGGCCGAAGCCATCATCGACGCCGGCGTGCAGAGCTTTCTGCACTGGATGGACCAGCGCGGCAGCGTGCCGCTCATCCTGCAGCTCAATGCGCAGGCCGACGAGTGGCGCACTCTGGAATTGGCCAGGGCGCGCAAGATGCTCGCCAAGGGCGAGAACGTCGACGCGGTGCTGGAAGCTCTCTCCAAGGGCCTGACCCAGAAGATGCTGCACGGCGCCATGGCCGAGCTTCATGCCGGTGACGCCGAGGCGCGCCAGCGCGCCAGTTCCGCGATCCAGCATTTCTTCCTGCGCAAAGAGCGTTAGCTGCGCTGCTTTGATTGGCGCGCCTCTGCCTTTTTGAACGCAGAGGACGCAAAGGTTGCGCAGAGGACGCAGAGAATCCATTTTTTCTTTGTCTTC
>DATNCB010000865.1:0-8543 GCA_035571715.1 Ramlibacter sp. | reverse complement strand
CTGGTTGCCGCCGGCCTGGTGGCATTGCACGATGTCCGCATCGAGGGCCTGGTCCTGTCGTCGCCGGCGCTGGATGCGGGGCTGAACGCGTTCCAGAAGCTGCTGGTCGCAACGCTGCCCCGGTACGCGCCGAACCTCACGATGGGCAACGGCCTGAATCCGGATTTCCTGTCGCACGACCCGGTCGTGGTCGCCGCCTACAAATCGGATCCCTCGGTGCACGATCGAATCTCCGCGCGCCTCGCGCAGTTCATTGCCGACGGCGGCCCGCTGGTGCTCGCGCGCGCCGCGCAATGGAAAGTGCCTACGTTGCTGATGTATGCGGGTGCCGACAAACTGGTGAATCCACGCGGCAGCCGCGCATTTGCCGCCGCGGCCCCGCAGCAGGTCGTGACGGCCCGCTGCTTCGACGGCCTGTTCCACGAAATCTTCAATGAGCTGGATACCGAGCCCGTGTTCGGCGTGCTCAAACAGTGGCTGGACGAACGCTTTTGAGCCCAAGCCACAGGAGGGCCGCGCCGGTCAATGCGACCGGAAGCAGCGAGCCGTAATTGAGCAGCGTCCAGCCCTGGGTCGTGACCAGTACCCCGGAAGAAAGCGAACTGACGGCGAGCGTGCCGAACACGAAGAAGTTCAGCGCACCTTGGGCGCGGTCTTTTTCTTCGGGCCCATAGGCCGAGAGCGAAAGCGTCGTGCTGCCGGTGAACAGGAAGTTCCAGCCCACGCCCAGCAGAAATAGCGCGACCACGAACTGGTGCAACTGCACGCCCGACAGCGCGATCAGCACGCAGGCCAGGTTCAGCGCCACGCCGACGCCCATGATCGGCAACGGCCCGAACCGCCTGATCAGATTGCCGGTGAAAAATCCGGGCGCGAACATGCCGATCACGTGCCACTGCAGCACGAGCGCCGCGTCCGAAAAAGGCAGGCTGCACTGCTGCATCGCGATCGGCGTGGCGGCCATCAGCAGATTCATGACGCCGTATCCCAGCGCGCCAGTGGCGGCTGCAACGATGAAGATCGGCTGGCGCATGATTTGCGCGAGCGGCCGTCCCCCCGTCGACGCGGAACGCAGCGGTGCCGGCGGGAAGTCGATGAAAGCGATCAGCGCCATCGCCAGCAGTGCCACCACGGCCAGCGCAAGATAGGCGCCCACGAACGGCACGCTGGAAATGTCGCGGGTGCGCGCCGCGAGGTTGGGGCCGATGACCGCACCGAGCAGTCCTCCGGCCATCACCAGCGACACAGCCTTCTCGCGAGCCGGCGGCGGCGCCAGTTCGGCGGCCGCGAAGCGGTACAGGCTGGCGTTCGCGTTGTAATAGCCGGCCACCACCGTACCGAAGCACAGCAGCCAGAAATTGCGCGTGGCCGCCGCGTAGGCGCACAGCAGCGCGGAAACCAGGGCCACCAGCAGGCCGGTCTGGAACGAAGCCTTGCGGCCGAAGCGCTGCTGCGTCTTCGCGACCACGCCGGTGGACAGCGCGCCGCCCACCACATAGCCCATCACCGGCACCGTCGCCATCCATCCGAGCGGCGCCAGGGCCAGTCCCACCAGGCCATTGATCGCGATGAACGTCACGTTGTTGGTGAGATAGAGCCCCTGGCAGACGGCCAGCAGGCCGAGATTTTTCTTCATGAATTGTTCTTTGTGAAAGACATCGTCAACTCTCGGCCAGCAGAACCAGCGCCGCCAGCGGTGCGGTTTCGGCGCGCAGCACGCGCGGGCCCAGAGCGGCGCGGGCAAAGCCAGCCGCCAGTGCAGCGGCTTCTTCGGCGCGACTCAGGCCGCCCTCGGGTCCGGAGAGCAACACGACCGGGCCGCTTCCGGGCGCCGCCGCCGTTACGAATTTCGCCTGGTCGTCCAGCGAGAGCACTAGCCTGTGTCGATGGCCAGGCTCTTGCTCGCCCGATGCCGCCGCTTGCAGGCCGATCCAATCACCGAGGCCGGTCACCTCGAACACCACCGGCACGCGATTGCGCCCGCACTGTTCGCAGGCCGCGACGGCAATGCCTTGCCAGTGCGCCTGCTTCTTGGCGGCACGCTCGGCCTTCAGTTTCAGCACACTGCGCTCGGCCACGACGGGCTGGAAGCTGGCCGCACCGAGTTCGGTGGCCTTCTCCACCAGCCAGTCCATCCGCTCGTTGGCGGGCATGCCCACGACCAGATGCACTTCGCGCCGTGCTTCGCGTTCCACGGCGCGGTGCTGCGTGATCTGCACGCGCACCTCCCCGCGCCCCATGTGCTGCACCTGTGCATCGAACTCGCCGCCAGCGCCATTGAACAGCGTGATTCGCGCGCCCGGCTGCAGACGCAGTACCTGGGCATGCCGGGCCGCGCCTGCGGGCAATTCGATCGTTTGCCCGGCGTCTAGCGGCGCGGGGCAGTAAAAGCGCGGCATGCTGCCGCTCACATCCGGCCGAACGAATAGGCCGCGACGGCCGGCGTGCCCTCGACCTCGTCGACCAGCCGCAGCAGCGGCGCGAGTTCGCGATAGCGGCTCGCAGTGGCGCGGATGTAGGCGATGAAACGCGGCGTGTCGGCCAGGTACTTGGGCTTGCCGTCGCGCAACGTCAGCCGGGCGAAGATACCGGCGACCTTCAGATGCCGCTGCAGTCCCATCCATTCGACGCCGCGGTAGAACTCGCCGAAGTCGGGGTCCACCGGCAAGCCGGCCTTCAGCGCGCGCTGCCAGTAACGCACCGTGATGTCGAGCACGAACTCCTCGTCCCAGGTGAGGAACGCATCGCGCATCAAGCTGGCGATGTCGTAGGTGACGGGCCCGTGCACGGCGTCCTGGAAATCCAGCACGCCCAGGCGCGGCTCGGCCGGATCGGCGGGGATCATCAGGTTGCGCGGCATGAAGTCGCGGTGCACGTAGACGGCCGGCGCGGCGAGGTTGCGCTCGATGATCAGCTTGAATGTGATATCCAGGGTTTCCCGCAACCGGCCTTCCACCTTGACGCCCCGATGCTGCGCCAGATACCAGTCGGGAAAAAGCGCCAGTTCGCGTGCCAGCAGCGCACTGTCGTAGGCGGGCAGGACGCCCGGTCGCGACGCCGCCTGCCAGGCAATCAAGGCGTCGACCGCGCGCAGATAAAGCGGCTGGTTGGACGCGGAATTGTCGGGGGCGATCGCCTCGATCATCGTCTGCGCGCCCAGGTCGTCCATCAGCATGAAGCCCGATGCTTCATCCCACTCGAGAATGCGCGGCACGTTCAAGCCCGCCAGCGCCATCAGCCGCGCGACCTTCACGAAAGGGCGGCAGTCTTCCTGGCCGGGTGGCGCGTCCATGATGATGAGGCTGCGCGCTGTACCGTTCGCGATCGCATCGCAATCGATGCGCAGGTAGCGCCGGAAGCTCGCGTCGGCCGATGCCGGCCTCAGGCTCTCGGGCAGCAGGGCGTGCCCAGCTGCGATGCCGTCCAGCCAGCGGCTGAACGCGGCTTCTCGTTGCGGATCGGCCCATGCGATCAAGGTAGGGGGCGGAAGAGGCGGGTTCGCTGGTGAGCTCATGGATAATCCATTCTACAAATCCAGTCCTGGCAGCCGCCGACGCCTGCCCAATGCTTTGATTCACGACTTGAAAACCAAGGCGTTTCGCGCCCGATTTGCCCTGACACCGGTAGCGCTCGTGGCCTGCGCCGTGCTGCATACCGGCACGGCCCGGGGCCAGGCGCAGCCGTCACTGGTGCTCAAGCCCAGCCCGATACTGCGCGAAGACATTCCCCAGCCAGCTCGCGAGCGATTGCCGACCTACCTGTCGGGCGAGCGCGCGTTCGGCCGCACCGACCTGGAAACGGTGCTCGAAGGCAATGCGCAGTTGCGCCGCGGCACCACCGTGATACACGCCGATCGGCTGGAGTACTACCAGCCGGATGATCTGGCCAAAGCGCGCGGTAACGTGCGGATCAACCGCGCGGGCGATATCTTCGAGGGGCCGCTGCTGGAGCTGAAGGTGGACGCGTTCGAAGGATTTTTCAACGAGCCGCGCTACCGCTTCCTGAAGAACGATGCCTATGGCCAGGCCGAGCGGGTCGACTTCATCGACGACAAGCGGGCGATCATCCGCAAAGCCACCTACACGACCTGCCAGCGCCGGCCGGGCCCCAGCTGGATGCCCGACTGGATCCTGCGCGCGGCCAGCATTCGTATCGACGACGAGGAAGAGGTCGGGCAGGCGAGCGACGTTGTGCTCAGCTTCAAAGGGCTGCCGATCCTGCCGGTGCCGTCGCTGAGCTTTCCGCTGTCGGAAAAGCGCAAGTCGGGCGTGCTGCCGCCCACTATCGGCCTGGACAGCCTGAACGGCGTCGAGCTGACGGTTCCCTATTACTGGAACATCGCCCCGAATCGGGATGCGACCTTCTATCCCACGCTGATGAGCAAGCGCGGAGTCGACCTGGCCGGTGAGTTCCGCTACCTCGAGCGCGATTACGCCGGGCAGGTGCGCGCCGATCTCATGCCCAATGACAGCCTGCGCGCGCGCGACCGTTGGGGCTATGCCGCGAAGCACGATGCGACGATCGGCGCCGGGCTGCCGATCGGCCCCTTAGGACTGAGCCTCAACCTGAACCGGGTGAGCGACGACAACTACTGGCGCGACTTCTCCCGCACCACCGCTTCGCTCACGCAGCGCTTGCTGGCCAATGACGGAACCCTGGCCTGGTCGCGCGGCGATTTCTCGCTCACGGCCCGGGCATTGAAGTGGCAGACCCTGCAGGATGTGACCGCGCCGATCGTGCCGCCCTACGATCGCCTGCCCCAGGTCGTGGGGCGCTATGCGCGCAGCAACCTGCCCGGCGGGCTCGAGGCCCATGTCGAAGCCGACTACACACGCTTCGAGGGGGACCGCACGCTGACTCTGCAGCCCAATGCCCAGCGCAGCTATACGCTGGCGCAGATCAGCCGCCCGTGGCAGGCGCCGGGCTGGTTCGTGATCCCGAAAATGCAACTGCACGCGACGCAGTACCAGTTCGACGCCGCACTGGCCAATGGCGAGCGGTCGGCCAGCCGCACGGTTCCGACTTTCAGCGTGGACAGCGGCCTGGTGTTCGAGCGCGACGCGAGCTACTTCGGCCGCAGCTTCCGCCAGACGCTGGAGCCGCGCGCGTTCTACGTGTACACCCCGTTCCGCGACCAGAGCCTGCTGCCCAACTACGACTCGGCCGACAACGATTTCAATTTCGCCACCATCTACACCGAAAACGCCTTCGGCGGCAACGACCGGATCTCGGACAGCAACCTGCTCACGCTCGGCGTCAGCACGCGGTTGCTGGACCCTGACACCGGGGCCGAAGCGGCGCGTTTCGGCGTCGCGCAGCGGCTGCGCTTCAGGGACCAGCTCGTGACCTTGCCCGGGGAGGCGCCGATCAGCGAACGACTGTCCGACATCCTGTTCGGCGCTTCCGTCAACTGGACGCCCCAATGGACCCTCGACACCACAGTCCAATACAACCCGAAGACCAGCCGCTCGATCCGCGAAACCGTAGGCGCGCGCTACAGCCCCGGCAACTATCACGTGATCAGCGCCGCCTACCGGCTTCAGCGCGGCCAGAGCGAGCAGATCGACGTCGGCTGGCAATGGCCGATCAACGACCTCTGGGGCGACAAGGGCCAGAACCTGGGTCCCGGTCGCGGCGAGGGGGAGGGGCGCTGGTACAGTGTCGGACGGCTGAATTTCAGCCTGTTCGACCGCCGCCTTGTCGATGCGGTGGCGGGCCTGGAGTACGACGCGGGCTGCTGGCTCGGGCGGATCATCTTCGAACGACTGCAAAGCAGTACGTCCAGTTCGAACAAACGCATCCTGTTCCAGCTCGAATTCGTGGGCTTTACCCGGCTCGGATCGAGCGCCCTGCAGTCGCTCAAGGAGAATATCCCCCGTTATCAATACCTGCGCGAACAGGTTACCGTCCCCAGCCGCTTCAGCAATTACGATTAACGCCAACCAGTGCCGAGCACCATGAACCAACGCTTTTTCGCCCCGTGGCTGGCCTGTATCGCCTGCGCACTCGCCCTGCCTGCCGCTGCGCAAGGCCTGCGCTTGACACCCCAGCCGGGCGCCGGCCGGCCGGCGGCGCGCGCCGCCGACAGCGCACCGCGCGCGGCGGACTACATCGTGGCGGTGGTCAATTCGGAGCCCATCACCAACAACGAGGTGCGCTTGCGGATGGTCCGGTTCGACCAGCAGCTGACGCAGCAGGGGCAGGCAGTGCCGCCGCGCGCGGAGTTCGCGCGCCAGGTGCTGGAACGGCTGATCAGCGAAAAAGCCCAGCTGCAGCTGGCGCGCGAGACCGGTGTCAAGGTGGACGAAGCCACGGTGGACCAGGCCGAACAGAACGTGGCGCGGCAGAACCGCATCGATGTATCCGAGCTGCGCCGGCGGCTGGCCGCCGATGGCATCGCGCTGTCGCAGTTCCGCGAAGACCTGCGCAATCAGCTGCTGCTCACGCGGCTGCGAGAACGCGAGCTCGAGCCGCGCGTGAAGGTCACCGATGCGGAAGTGGACCAGTACCTGCGCGAGCAGCAGCAAGGCGCCAACGACGCCGCGGCGATGGAGATCAATCTGGCGCACATCCTGGTGGCGGTGCCCGAGAACGCAAGCGAGGCGCAGATTGCCAGCCTGCGCGCCAAGGCGCAGCGCGTGCAGCAGCGCGCGCGCGCCGGCGAGGACTTCGCCAAGCTGGCCGGAGAGTTTTCGGATTCGCCGGGCGCCGCTGCGACCGGTGGCCAGGTGGGCCTGCGTGCCGCGGATCGCTATCCACCTCTTTTCGTGGATGCGGTCCGGGCCTTGCCGCAAGGCGGCGTCAGTGAACTGGTGCGCTCCGGAGCCGGCTTTCATGTCATCAAGGTGATCGAGAAGCGCAGCGCCGGCATGCCCGGCATGGAAGTCATGCAAAGCCACGCGCGTCACATCCTGCTGCGGCCCACCGCGCAGATGAGCGAAGCCGCGGCACGGCAGCGGCTGGCCGATTTCAAGAAGCGCGTCGAAGCCGGCCAGGCCGACTTCGCGCAGCTGGCGCGCGAGTTCTCGCAGGATGCGAGCGCGCCCAACGGCGGCGACCTGGGTTGGGCCAACCCGGGCCTGTTCGTGCCGGAGTTCGAGGACGCGATGAACGCGCTGGCGCCCGGCCAGATCGCCGAGCCGCTGGTATCGCGCTTCGGGGTGCACCTGATCCAGCTGCTCGAGCGCCGCCAGACGACGCTCGGCCGGCGCGAGCAGCGCGAGGTCGCGCGCAACCTGGTGCGCGAGAAAAAGCTGGACGAAGCCTATGCGCAGTGGGCCCAGGACGTGCGCGGCCGCGCGTATGTAGAGATGCGGGAACCGCCCTCCTGAAACACATCCCCCGCAAGCGCTTCGGCCAGCATTTCCTCGCCGACGCCGGCGTGGTCGATGCCATCGTGCGCGCGATCGATCCGCGGGCCGGCCAGCCGATGGTGGAAATCGGGCCGGGGCTGGCGGCGCTCACGCAGCCCCTGGTCGAGCGGCTCGGCAAACTCGCCGTCATCGAACTGGATCGCGACCTGGCCGCACGGCTGCGCAACCACAAGCACCTGACCGTCATCGAAGCCGATGTGCTGAAGGTCGATTTCGCCGAATTGGCGCACTCGATGGGCGGGGCGAAACTGCGGGTCGTGGGCAACCTGCCCTACAACATCTCCACGCCGATCTTGTTCCACCTGCTGGGCTGGGTGGAGAGCATCGAAGACCAGCACTTCATGCTGCAAAAGGAAGTGATCGATCGAATGGTGGCCCGGCCGGCGACCAGTGATTACGGGCGCCTGTCGGTGACGCTGCAATGGCGCTACGCCATGGAAAGCGTGCTGTTCGTGCCGCCGCAGGCGTTCGAGCCGCCGCCGCGCGTCGACAGCGCGGTGGTGCGCATGGTCCCGTTGGCGCAGCCCGCGGCGGTGGATCCGGCGCTGCTGTCGCAACTGGTGCAGGTCGCCTTCAGCCAGCGCCGCAAGCTCCTGCGCCACACGCTGGGCAAGTGGCTGGAGCAGCGAAATTTCAGCGGCAAGTTCGATTTGCAGCGCAGGGCCGAGGAGGTGCCGGTGCAGGAATATCTCGCGCTTGCCCTCACCCCAGCCCTCTCCCAAAGTGAGAGGGAAGTGAATACAGCACCCGAAGAATGACCCGCAGCATGGTGTTGCGCGCGGTATAACATGCAGCGCGCCCCTCCAACAAAAAGGCCGGGTTTCCCGGCCTTTTTACGTAGCTAACAACTTCTAAAACACGCAGTGTTTTAGAAGTTAAGCCGCTGCTAGCCAATAGCCCGCGTTGAACGGGCTGCTCATGCGCAGCGCCAGGGGCGACACGTCGACCAGTTTGTCCGTCGGCATTTTTTCGCCGTTTTCCGATGCGAGCGCGACGCCGGGAGCGGGATCGGTCGCTTGAGCCTCGTTAGCCCGTTCTGCTTGGCTGGTGTGTGCAGAACGGGCTACCGAAAAGAATAGAAACATCTGAATGGTATTTTCCGGTCCGCCCAGTAATCGGCGGTGTCGCGGAAAATGTCCAGCAGCTGCTCGCGCGCTTCCTTGTCGAACT
>DATNCB010000864.1:0-35254 GCA_035571715.1 Ramlibacter sp. | reverse complement strand
CTTTCGCGCAGGCGCAGGCGCCGGCGGACGGCACCCGCCCCGTCCCTGACTTCCGGGTCGATGCGGCATGGCCGCAGCCATTGGCCGAGCAAGATGGCGTCCAACTGGTCTTCGGACAAGTTGCCGGCATTGCCGTCGACCCCCGCAACGGCCACGTCTGGGCGGTGCACCGGCCGGCGACGCTGCTGCCCGACGAATGGGACCCCAAGGCCAACAAGCCGGTGACGCATCGCTGCTGCCAGGCGATGCCGCGGGTGGCGGAATTCGATGCGCAAGGCAAGTACCTACGGGGCTGGGATCCCACCGGCCCCGGCTTCGACTGGCCGAAGGTCGAGCACGGCATCTACATCGACGAGCAGGGCAATGTCTGGCTCGCGGGCAATTCCCCCGGCGACAACCAGATCCTGAAGTTCAGCCAGGACGGCAAGTTCATCATGCAGATCGGCAAGGCGGGTGCGTCCGAAGGCAGCAACAGTACGACGCAACTCGGACAGCCGGCCAACATGATCGTCTCGCGCGGGGAACTGTTCGTCGCCGACGGTTATGGCAACAAGCGCGTAGTCGTCTTCGACGCGACCACAGGCGCATACAAGCGCCACTGGGGTGCTTACGGCGGCAAGCCCAGCGATGACAAGCTTCCGGCATACGACCCGGCGCAGCCACTGCCGCGCCAGTTCAGCAACCCCGTGCACTGCGTGCGCATGTCGAGCGAGGACTTGCTGTATGTGTGCGACCGGCAGAACAACCGGATCCAGGTTTTCACGCGCGCGGGCGAGTTCAAGCAGGAGTTTCGCGTCGAAGTGCAGACGCTCGCCAACGGGTCGGTCTGGGACATGGTGCTGTCGCACGATCCTGCGCAGAAGTTCATGTACGTCGCCGACGGCGCGAACGGCCGCATCTACATCCTGCGCCGCTCCGACGGGCAGCAGGTCGGGCAGTTCGGCCGCACCGGGCGCATGGCCGGCGAGTTCAAGTGGATCCACAACCTCGCGATCGATGGCGACGGCAATCTCTACACGGCCGAGGTCGGCTTCGGCCGGCGGGTGCAGAAGTTTGTGCGGGGCAGCGGCGGGTTCTGAAACCCTCAACCGCGCTTATTTGGGTTTGGCGTATTGCGCGACGCCGGTGAAGTCGAAGCAGACACAACGTTTGTTTCCGACCACCCAGGCATCGTGCCCCGGCGGCATGTAGAAGACGTCGCCCGGCCCGTATTCCATCTCGGCCCCATCAGTCATCTTCACCACCATCTTGCCTTCCAGGATGATGCCGGTGTGCGTGGCCTGGCACGAATCCGTTCCTGCGATGGGCTTGACGTGTTCGCTCCAGCGCCAGCCCGGCTCGAACTCGCCACGGCCCATGGTCTGGTTGCCGAACGTAAAGACCGACATCTTGCCTTTTCCGTCCTTGAACGGCCGCACTTCATCCGGCTGCGCCTGAGTCTTCTTCAGTAGCGCCTTCTTTTCCAGTGTTGCAGTCATGACATCAACCTCCAAAAGAAAAACGGGAGGAGCATGCTATGGACGGATCGGCCTGTTTGGGTTCCCCATTGCCGGCGCGTCACGTAATTCATTGTTATGAATGTCAACACCGGCGCATCCGGTGCGTATCCTTTCATGGGTACGCACCTTGTGGAGTCGACAATGGCCAGCATCATTCGTGACATAGCCGTCGCTGCGGCGCCCGAAACCGTTTGGCAAGCCGTTCGCGACGTGGGCAACGCGCACCAGTTGTTCGTGGGGGTCCTGACGGATTGCCAGGTGGGCAACGGGGACCGCACCGTCACTTTCGCGAACGGGATGGTCGTGCGCGAACTCATACTGGACGTCAACGACGAACACCGTCGCGTCGCCTACACGGCCGTCGGCGGGCGTACCACGCATCACAACTCATCGCTGCAGGTCTTCGCGGCCGACGGCGGGCACAGCCGCATCGAGTGGGTGACCGATTTCCTGCCCAATGAACTGGCGCCGGTCATCGGAGGCCTGGTGGAGGCGGGCGCCGCCGCGATGAAGCGGCAACTCGAAGCTGCTTGAGGCAAACGCGGTTCTCCTCTTTCAGCATTCCTTAAGGGAACAGGGGTTTGAATCGGAACGATGAAGCCATTCGTCCCGACAGCAGCGTTTCTGATCGCTAGCGCCCTTTCGTTCCCGCTGTTCGCAGCGGGAGGTCCGCTTGGCATTGACCATGAACTCGCGCTCGATGACCGGGGCATTTGGGCTCGCTCAAACCAGCTTGCGGTGAAAAACATCTCTGCGGTAGCTGTGGTTGGCGGAGCACTGTGGGAGGGCAACGAAACGCGACTCGGCCGGACCTTCTGGAAAGCGAGCGAGTCCATGCTGCTTGCCGACGTCTCCTCCGAGGGATTGAAGCGCGTGTTCCGTCGTGCCCGGCCCTCGCAGGGAAACGACCCTGACGACTGGTTCGGGCCCTCGTCGCACCGGAGCTTTCCAAGTGGCGAGGTGACGCACATCACGGCGGTGGTTACCCCTTTTATCGCGGAGTACGGGCGCGACCACCCCGCAGTCTGGGCCTTGGCAGCGCTGCCCGTCTATGTCGGCGCTGCCCGGATGAAGAACCAGGAGCACTGGCAGACAGACGTGCTCGCTGGGGCGGCCTTGGGGGGCGGCATCGGCTACTACGAATACACACGCGAATCAGCCTGGAGCGCCACGGTCTTGCCGCACGGCATCACGGTGGGCTTTCGCAAGCAATTCTGACGAGCAGCCCGGGGCGGCACTGGAGTTAATGAAAAACCCGGAAGCGTTGCCGCCCCCGGGTTAGTGTCTTGCGCCAACAGACTGGACGCGGCGAACCGCTTCCAATCTTGACCAGCGTTCTACAAGCAGATCACTGCTTGTGTACCACGCTGATATCCGCTACCTTGCCATTGCCGTGGCAAACCAGGCACTGCTCGGTTCTGGTCACCGCGGCACTGCGCGGGTCATAGAACGAACCGCCATTGGCTTCCATGTGGGCAATCGCCGCGCTGGCGTCGTGGCAAGTCGAGCACACGGCGGTGATCGGCGAGGTAACGAGATTGTTGTCCTGCGTCGTCTTGGCGACCAGCGTGCCCGTAGCGGGATTGATGCTCCAACCCGTGCCGTAGTCCGTGGCGTTGTCTACCTTCAGTCCGTAGGCCCATTGGCCGCTGCCGACCGGTGCCGCTTGCGGGAACACGTAGGCGGTCGCGCTGGCCGGATCCTTCTTGCCCGTATTCGCCTGCACGTTCAGCATCCCGGCGATCAGGTCAGGCGTGTACTGGGCCGCGCTGAAGTCGTAGGTTCCCGGCAGGTGGCATTGCTGGCAGTCCTTGAGAACGCCCGGATACATCAGAGTGGAATAGTTGTCTGTCGCCGACACCGCGTGCCAGGTGAAAGGCACCGTGCGCTTGCTGGCGCTGTGAATGCCGTGTACCCAGACCCGGAAGGAGGCAGACCAACCCGTGCTGCCGCCCTGGTTCGGCGTATGGCAAGTCGGACACATCGCGATGCTGTAATTGCCACCGTGGAAATTGGGCGAGGTGCCCAGCCGGTCGTGGCAGTTATTGCACTTGGCTTCGCTGAAGATCACACGGCGCGCGACGTTCGGCTTGCCGTCCGGCGTATTGCCGGTTGCCGCCACCATGGCCGGAACGCCGGGCAACGCGCCGCCGTTGTCGGTCACCGTCGGATCCGTGAAAGCGCCGGCGATCAATGCCGTAACCATTTTTGCATCAGCGGGCAAGGTCAGGCTGTGACTTGCGCTACGGCCGGCAGAACTGGCTGCGATGGTGACGGTATAGGTGTTGGTCGCATCAGGGCCGCTCAAGCTGTTGCCGTTGACGCCCGCCCACGCATCGGCCAGGGTGAGCGTGTCGTGACCGCTGTTCCAATCGGTGGGCGCAGCGACGCCGTCCTGTCCGGTCGCATATGCCACTTGGAACGTCGGCCCGCCGGTGTAACCCGTAAGCGGCACTGCACCGGCCGCAAAGGCGTTGAGCGCAACCGCGCTGCCATTCTTGAGGATCTGGAACTTGACCACCAATTGCTTGCTGCTATTGATGGTTGCGCTGCTGATCTTGTAGGCGAAACTCGCGACACCAGCCTTGACGACCGGATTGTTCAAGGAAGCGACGGTGGTCCGGTGGTAAACCGGAATGCTCGTTGCATCGTGGCACAGCGCGCACTGGGTATCGTCGGCTTTGGCACCGCCGACGTGGCCCGTCGCGGTCGTTCCGACGGCTTTGCCTGCCGCAACATCCGCATCGCGGTTGGCCAGCGTTATCCCTTTACCGGTGGCAAAGTCGATGCCGTCGTGGCAGGCACCGCAGGCCATGCGACTGGGAAATTTCTTCCAGTTGTCGCCATCGGCGGTCTTATTGGCGTTGACCGAACCGTCGGATTTCGTCGCCGAACCATCGTGACACTTGGTGCAGTTGCGCTGCTCTTGCGGGAAACCGACCAGGTTGAAGCATTGGCCACGATTCGTATTGGTGGTGGCGTCACACCCCGTGGTTCCATTGGCTTTCTTCGCATGGGCATTCAGGTTGTAGCCGGTCTTGACCAGGTCGCTGCCCATGTGCGTCTGGTGAATCATGCGCGGGTAGGTGAACGCCGCTTCGCCATTGACCCGCTTGTAGCCGTCCTTATCGGTGTCGTCGTAGCCCGTCGCGGTTTTTTTCGCTTCGGGGAAACCGTATTTCGTCTGGTCGGTGTGGCAGGACACGCAAAGCCGTGGATCATTGCGACCGACAGCCGACCCGGCGGGAATCCCATTTCCGGGAGCCGAGAGACTGACGTGGCCAATACCCTTCTTCAGGGTCACGTTGTCGTGGCACCCGTCGCAGGACCCCGCCGTAACGATGTCACGCGTAACGCTTGGCGTGCCGCCGGCCGGGACAAAATCGTAGCCGGTGTTGGCGGTAAAGACCAAAGGAACAGGCGGCACCGTCTGAACGGCGTTGGGGGTGTTGGTGCCTGTGCCGGGCATGCTGCCGGCGACGAAGATGCCCAGGCGGTGGGTCAGGGTCGGGTCATAAGAGACGTCGCCCAGATCGGCTTTCTTGGAAAGGCCGTCGGCCGAATCGATCAAGCTGGCAACCTGCGCGGCGGCTTGCTTGACATCGCGGTAGAAGGTGTACTGGTAGCTGCCGTCACCGTTGTCGACCAGGGTGCCTTGCGTGTCGGCGGACGGGAAGGCCCCGCACACCGTCGGTTTGGTGGTCGAATCGCATGAGGCGCTAGCGGTCACGGTACCCGCTGCCTGGGCGACGGTGGGCGGCTTGGTGACGATATAGCTGACCCACTTGCTGGGGCTGCCGTTGGTTCCCGGAACCAGCTTGGCCAGGGTGAAGTTGAGGTTGGTCAGGTTGGCAACGATGGCAGTGGAGCTTTGGGCCTTGCTGCCCAGACCGGCGATCGCATAACCGTTGGCATCCTTGACCGTGAACTTGACGACGGGAGGGCTGCTGATGGTGACGCTTTGCACCGTGATCTGCGGCCGAAGCGCTAGAAACGCCGCAGCGGCATCGGCTGTCGGCGCCGCCGAGTTGCTATTCAGCGTGCCTACAGCGGAAACGGAGGCGCCGGTCGCACCGGTCGCGCCAGCTGGCCCCGCCGGACCCGCCGCGCCATCAGAACCACCACCACCGCAGCCGCCCAGCATCAGCGCGGCGGCTGCCACTATTGACGCCAAAAGCGGCGCGCTCCTCGATCTGCCTCGTTTCAACATTTCATTTTCTCCTCGGATCATTAATCGTTAGAAATCGCCTTCCGACTTGGAGCGCACAACGCGCTGCGTGGTCGCCGGCCGAGCTTCGCAAAGATGTCGTCCCCGGCGCATAGGAATCGGACGATTCTCGAAAACGCAAACGCTGCATCTGGCGAGGTGTTGATTTGAATCAAGGCTCCGCTCAACCTCAGCTGACCAGACGCTGACTCGCCGCCTGCAGTGATTTAGCATGGACACATGCACTCAGCCTTGCTTCCCCGTCTTTCGAAATTGCTGCTGGTTCTTGTAGCCGCGCTCGCGTGCTCGGCACAAGCCCAGCCAGCGCCCGGCCCGACACCGACGCCAACGCGCGGTCAGCTTCTGTACGACACCCATTGCATCGAGTGCCACAACGCACAGATTCACTGGCGCGCGCTCAGCCAGGCCAGCGACTGGGGCAGCCTGCTCGCGCAGGTGAAACGCTGGCAGGCCACGGCGAAGCTGGGCTGGAGCGACGACGACATTGCCGAAGTCACGCGGCACCTCAACGACACCATCTACAAGTTCCCGCAAGTGCGCGCGAGTCGCTGAGCGCCTGGCGTTTCTTCTGCTTTAGCCGTCGTCCTACAGCCGGTGGCGCGCTCGACTGCTACAAGCAGGTGAACGAAAGGACGCCCATGGATACGAACACTGCGACCGCCAAGGCATGTTTGCCGGCTTGCACGGGGATGGTGTTGGCGATATTGGCCGCCGGGTCCATAGGGGGCGAGGCCCGCGCCGCCCTCGGCACGGAGCCGGCGTCACGCGGCCAGGCTGTCGTCGTTGCGCAAAGCGAACCTTGCAGGAATTGCGGGGTGGTCGAATCGGTCGTGACTGTGCGCCGCCAGGGCCAAACCAAGGGCATCGGCGGCACACAGGTCACACCCGGCATGGCCATCGGAGGCGTCGCAGGGGGCTTGCTTGGCAACCAGATTGGCCACGGAAACGGCCGTGCTGCAACCACGGTCATTGGCGCAGCAGGGGGTGCCTATGCGGGCCACGCGATCGAGAAAAATCGCAATCAATACACTGCCTACGTCATGCATATCCGGATGAACGACGGCTCCATGCGCAAGATCGAGCAACGCACGGCCATCGCCAAAGGCTCGCAGGTGATTGTCACGGGCAAGACGGCTCACCTGGCTTCCAGAGCGCCTGCGCACGGGTGACGACCTGCGGCCGGGTTAACCCCCTTTGGCCCGCTTTCATCTGCGATAACAATAATTTTCATATCTGAAAAGGTGTTGGTGCGGGCGCTGGGCAAGCCCTGGCTATCCCGTCATGCAGCACCACCCGGAGGCAACATGAAACCCACTTCCTTGCGGCGCTTGGCGCTGCGCGCTGTCCTGGCTGCACTAATATTCGCGCCGCAGGCGCAGGCGCAACCGGCCGCGGCTTGGCCCGACAAGCCGATCAAGCTGGTCGTGCCGTACCCGCCTGGGGGTCTGACCGACACCCTGGCGCGCGCCGTGGCCGAGCCGCTGAGCAAAGCCCTGGGCCAAACGGTGTTCATCGACAACAAAGCGGGCGCCGGCACGCTGCTGGGCGCGCAGGTGGTGGCGCGCAGCCCGGCCGACGGCTACACGCTGCTGATGGCCACCAGCACCACGTTGGGCGTCAGTCCGGCGCTGTACCGCAACAACATGATCGACCCGGTGCGCGACTTCACGCCGGTGAGCCTGGTGGCAAGCGTGCCGTTTTTTCTCGTGGTCTCGCCCGACGCCGGCTGGAACTCGGTGCAGGACGTCGTCGACGCGGCGCGCAAGGCGAGCGCGCCGCTGCAATACGGCTCGGCCGGCAACGGCAGCCCGCACCACCTGGCGATGGAAATGCTGCAAAAGGCGAGCGGGGCGAAGTTCGACCACATCCCCTACAAGGGCAGCCAGCTCGCGATTCCCGACCTGCTGAGCGGGCGCTTCAAGCTGATGATCACCGACCTGACGCCGGCGCTGGGCCACATCCGCGCGGGCAAGTTGAAAGTACTGGCCACGACCGCGCCCCAGCGCTCGGGGATGATGCCCGATGCTCCCACCTTCGCCGAAGCCGGTATGCCCGGTGTCGAAGCGGTGGCCTGGCAGGGCATCGTGGCGCCGGCCGGAACACCCAAGGCGGTGATCGACCGGCTCGCGGCCGAGATCGGGCGCATCGTCACGAGCGACACGCTGAAGACCCGCTGCGCGGCGATGGGCTGCGACGCCCTGATCCCCACCAGCCCCGCTGATTTCGCCGAGATGGTGAAGCGGGACCTCGCGCGCTGGACCAAGGTCGTCAACGACTCGGGCGCCCAGGTCAACTGACCCCCTTCCATACCCAAACTCTTCCAAAGGACTGTTCCATGGCCCCCGCGATCGACGTGCACACGCACATGCTGAACAACGAATACCTCGCCCTGCTCGAGAAGCATGGCGGACCGAAGCTGACGCTGAAGGAGGTGGTCGGCGGAATGCGCGCGATCCATCTGGACAATGCGCCATTCATGACGCCGGTGCCCGAGATGTTCGACTACGCAAGTCGCATCAAGATGATGGACGAAGTGGGCATCGACGTCTCGGTGATTTCGCTGACCTGCCCCAACGTGTATTGGGGCACGCCGGAGATCAGCCTGCAGGCCGCGCGCATCATGAACGACGACATGGCCGCGGCGCGCACGCGCTACGGCGGCCGCATCGAATATTTCTGCTCGCTGCCCTGGCAGCACGCCGAGCTCGCGCAGGCCGAGCTCGCACGGGCCAAGGGGCGCGGCGCGGCCGGTGTGATGGTGCTGGCCAATATCGCCGGCCGGCCGCTGACCGCCCCGGAGTTCGTGCCGGTGTGGCAGGCCATCGATGCCCTGGGCTTGCCGGTGCTCATTCACCCGACAGCGCCGCCCGGAGTGGCCGAGATGCAGATGAACGAGTTCCAGCTCACCGCATCGATCGGGTTTACTTTCGACACGACGCTGGCCGTCACGCGCATGCTGTACGACGGTTTCTTCGATCGCTACACGAAGCTGAAGATCATCGCGTCGCACGGGGGTGGCGCGCTGCCGTACCTGATCGGACGGCTGGACCAGTGCTTCCACAACATAGCGGCCTGCCGCACCAAGACGCAAAGTGCGCCGTCAAGCTATATGGGCCGGCTCTTCGCCGATTCGGTGGTCTTCAAGACGCAGGCGCTGGACTTGTGCCTGGAGGTCTTCGGCGACGACCAGGTGCTGTTCGGCACCGACTACCCGCACACGATCGGCGACCCGCGCGGTTGCATGACACGCGTGAACGACCTGCTTGGCGCGCGCCGCGAAAAGGTGCGCGGCGGCAACGCCCAGCGCATCTTCGGCTTTTGATGTCGTCTGCATCGCCGAGCCGTGGTCGAACGTTCTGGGTCGGCGTCGGTTGCGCGATCGGCGTGCTGTTGATCTGGACATCGTTCATCCTGATCGCCCGTGTCAGCGCCAAAGGGCATCTGAGCCCGTTCGATATTTCGTTCGTTCGCTTCGTGTTTTCGGGGCTGATCGCGTTGCCCGTGGTGTTCTTGCGCGGCGGCTGGCTGCTGGATCAGCTCGCTCCCAATCCGCGCCTGGCGTTCAAGCGCGGGGCGGCGCTGGTGGCGACGGCTGGCATCGGGTATTGCTCGCTGGCCTACAGCGGGTTTTTCTTCGCGCCGGTTTCGCATGCCGCGGTACTGCTGCCAGGTTCGTTGCCGCTGTACACCGCAGTTTTCGCCGCGCTGCTCGTTGGGGAGCGCTTCGGGCGGGCACGCTTGATCGCCCTGGCGGCAATCGTGGCCGGCAACCTGCTGATCGGAGGCGCGAGCCTGCGGCAGGCCTTCGTCGGCGACCATACCTGGAAGGGCGATGTGCTGTTTATTGGCGCTGCAATGTGCTGGGCCTTGTACAGCGTCTTGTGCCGGCGTTGGCATCTGGGCGCGGTGCCGGCGACCTGCGCGATCGCGATTGGCTGTCTCGCGACCTATGTACCGGTGTTCGCGTTAGCCGCGGCTGGCGGCCTCGTGCCAACGCAACTCGCAAACGCGCCTTGGTCCGAAATCGCATTCCAGGCGGTCTACCAGGGAGGCCTTTCGATGTTTCTTGCCGGCGTGGCGTTCACGCAAGTGGTGAAAACATTCGGCCCGGTCCGCGCGACGATGATCACGGCGGTCGTGCCGGTGCTGGCCACATTGTTGGCGCTGCCTTTGCTCAACGAAACATTGACAGCGGTCGGTGGCGTGGGCTTGGTGTGTGTCACGCTGGGTCTGGTGATTGGCGTTCGTGCCCAGGCAGGAATCAACCGGACAGTGTTGGAAACCCGTGCAGCGCCCCCGTCTCACGCAACGTTGGAATAGACGGACATTGGCGGCTTGCCATCGAGCGCCAGCAATAAGTTGCTCGTGGCCAGCTCGGCCATCGCGTGCCGGGTTTCATGCGTCGCCGATCCGATGTGCGGCAGGCAGGTGACCTTCGGATGCGTGCGCAGCGGTGAATCCAGCGGTAGCGGCTCGGTGGCGAAGACGTCCAGGCCGGCGGCGCGCAATGTCCCCCGGTCCAGCGCGTCGAGCAGCGCCGGCTCCTGCACGATCGCGCCGCGTGAGCCGTTGACGAAGATGGCGCCCGCTTTCATTTGTGCGAACTCGTGCGCGCCCATCAGGCCGCGCGTCTCATCCGTCAGGGGCAGGGCAGTGGCGACGATATCGGACCGCCGCAGCAGGTCCTCCAGCGGCGTGTGCTCGGCATTGCCAGCCAGCCCCGGCACCTCGACCGGTTGGCGGCTGTGGTACAGCACCGGCATCCCGAAGCCCAGCGCCGCGCGTCGCGCCAAGGCCTGGCCGATGCGGCCGAAGCCGAGGATGCCCAACGTCTTGCCGTGCACGTCCCAGCCAAACAGGTCTTCTCCGATGTTGCGGGTCCAGTGTCCGTCCCGCACAAGGTTCGCGAGTTCTACCAGGCGCCGGCTGCTGGCCATGATCAGCGCGAAGATCGTATCGGCGGTCGTTTCCGTCAGCACATCCGGCGTGTGGCACAGCACGATGCCGCGCGCGCGCAGCGCCGGCACCGCGTAGTTGTCCACACCGGCGGAGATGCTGGAGATGACTTCGAGCCGCCCGGCGCGCGCCAGCACGGCTTCATCGATCCGGTAGCTGGAACCGATCAGGCCCTGCGCTCCAGGCAAGGCGGCGTCGAACGCGGCTTTTTCGCCCGCCATACGCGGATTGGCAACGGTCACGTCATGCACCTGCTGCAGCCGCGCCAGCTGGTCCGGCGGCAGCTCGCGAAACACCACCACCTGCTTGCGCCGGCCACTCACAATCGCGCCGCCTCGAGTTCGGCACGGCTCGGGAGTCCCTCCGTATCGCCCAGCACCTGCACCGCGCGGGCGCCGATCCAGGCGCCGCGGCGCACGGCGTCGGCGGCGCCGCGCCCTTCGAGCAACGCGCTGACGACGCCCACCGCGAAGCCGTCTCCCGCGCCCACGGTGTCAACGACTTCCTTGACGGCGAAGCCGGGCACATAGCCCGCGTCGCTGTCACCCTGGTAGTAGGCACCATCGCGTCCCAGCTTCACCGCCACCAGGCTCGCGCCGCGCGCCCGGTAGTAGGCCGCAATCGCCTCGGGGGTTTGCTCGCCGGTAAGGAACCGCCCCTCTTCCAGCCCCGGCAACACCCAGTTCGCCTGCGCCGCGAGGTGGTTGACCCAGTGGCGCATCAGTTCGGGCGTGGCCCACAAGGTGGGCCTGAGGTTCGGGTCGAACGAGATAGTGCGACCCGCGGCCCGCATCACTTCCAGCGTCCTGCACGCCGCCTCGAGGCAGCTGGGCGAGATCGCCGCGAACACCCCGGTCGCATGCAGATGGCGCGCCGAGCGCAGCCATGCTTCGTCGATGTCGCCCGGCCCCATCTGGCTGGCGGCCGAACCCTTGCGGTGGTACTCGACCGGCGGGTCGCTGCCGTCGGTGACGCGGCCCTTGAACTGGAAGCCGGTGTGCTGGGCCGGGTCGCAGACCACCCGCGAGCAGTCGATGCCTTCCCGCTGCATCTCGGCCAGCAGGTAGCGACCCATGGAATCGCAGCCCAGACGGCTGGCCCACCCGACCTTCAGTCCGAGGCGAGCCAGGCCGATGGCCACGTTGGTCTCGGCCCCGGCCGTGCGTTTGTGGAAGGCCTCGGCCTGCTCGATCGGACCGGCGCGATCGGCCACCAGCAGCAGCATGGCTTCGCCGAATGTGACCACGTCGCAATCGTCAGCTGGCAGGGTGGTGCTCATGACGTGGCCTGCGCCTGCGCAGCGATCGCGCGTAGCTGGAGAATTTCATTGCGGGTCGTGGCCAGCAGGTCGTCGCCGGCCAGTGGGTATTCGATGGCCCAGGGGACATCCGCCGGCAAAGCGCTCAGCACCGCCCGCCAGGGCGCGGCGGAATCAACCAGCGGCACGGCGACCCAGCGCTTTGGCTGCCGCTGAACGCCCTTGCAGTGCACATAGCGCACTCGCGGCGCCAGAGCCGTGGCGGCCTGCAGCGGACACTCGCCGGCCCAGTGCCAGTTGCCCATGTCGAAGGTCATTCCGAGGGGCAGCCCACGCGTCTCGGTCGCGCCAAAGAAAACCCGCATTGCCGCGAGTGAGCCGGCAGCTGCGGTCTGGTCGTTTTCGATCAGGAGTTCGACAGCGCTGCGGCCGAGCCGCTGCTGCAGCTCCTGCAAAGTGGGCAAGGAGTTTGCGCCGAAGCCGCCGATCGACATCTTGAGGCACGCAGCGCCGAGCAACGCGGCGGCGTCCAGAGCCCGGGCTAGCGCTGCGTCATCGAGCGCGCCGTCGTCATGCCACAGGCCTTCGGGACTGGAGTACACGGCCCCAAGGCCGGTCTCGCGCACCGCAGTCGCCAGCGCCGGAAGTTCTACCGCCGGGTCGGCGAGCAACTCCCCGCGCACCTCGACACCGTCGGCGCCCGCGGCGTGCCCCAAGCGAGCAAAAAAGAGCTGGCCGTGGCGACGCACCTCGGCGGCCCCGAACGACGACAGGGAAATCAGGACCTTGTGCATTCAGGCGGCTGCCTGGTGGGAGCTCAGGATCTGGCCGAGGAAACTGCGCGTCTTCTCATGCTGGGGGTTGGCGAAGAACTGCTGTGGCGGCGCCTGCTCGACGATGCGCCCGTTGGCCATGAAGATCACGCGGTCGGCCACGCTGCGGGCGAAGCCCATCTCGTGCGTCACGCACAGCATTGTCATGCCGTCCTCGGCCAGGCTGATCATGGTGTCCAGCACCTCTTTGACCATCTCGGGGTCCAGCGCCGAGGTCGGCTCGTCGAACAGCATGATTTTGGGCGTCATGCACAGCGCGCGCGCGATCGCCACGCGCTGCTGCTGGCCGCCCGACAGCTGGCTGGGATATTTGGCGGCCTGCTCGGGAATGCGCACGCGCGCCAGGTACTTCATCGCGATCGCCTCGGCTTCTTGCCTGCCCATGCCGCGCGAGCGCATCGGTGCCAGCGTGCAGTTCTGCAGGATGGTCAGGTGTGGAAACAGGTTGAACTGCTGGAACACCATGCCGACCTCGCGCCGCACCGCGTCGGTGTTGCGCTTGGCGGCCGTGAGGTCGATTCCGTCGACCACGATGCGCCCCTTCTGCACCGTCTCGAGGCGGTTGATGCAGCGGATCAGCATGGACTTGCCCGCCCCCGAAGGGCCGCAGACCACGATCCGCTCGCCGGGTTTGACTTCCAGGTCGATGTCGCTCAGCACCTGGAACTTGCCGAACCACTTCGAGACCTTCTCCATGCGGATGATCGGTTCGCCCTCGGGCAGCAGGTGCGGCCTGGCAGTTTCGACTGCGTCGTTCATGGCATCGGCCCCGTTGCTTATCTCAATGCATCACCGGCAGGTCGCGCTCGAGCCACTTGCGGTAGAGCTTGTTGAGCTCGCCGTTGGCGGTGTTGCGGGCGACGAAGTCATTCACCGTCTTGAGCAACTCGGCCTGGCCTGGGCGCAGCGCCACGGCCATCTCCTGCTGACGCAGCACGAACTTGTCCTCGAAGGTATTGGCCGGTGCGCGTTTGGCAATCTGCGCGGCCACCGTGGTGGAGCAACCGATCGCGTCGACCTGGCCGGACATCAGTGCCTGCATGGCCGAAGCGTCGTCATCGAAGCGGCGGATTTCGGTGCCGGGGGGCGCAATGGCCGTCAGCGCGACGTCCTGGGTGCTGGCCCGAGCCACGCCCACTCGCACGCTCTTGAGGTCGGCTGCCGCCTTGATGGGGACTTTTTTGCTGCCGTACAGAATGATCGTCGCAGCGGAATACGGCTTCGAGAAATCCACCTGCTTGGCGCGCTCCGGCGTCACGGCCAGCGAGGCGACCAGCAAGTCGACCTTGTTGGTCAACAGGAACGGAATGCGGTTGGGTCCGGTCACCGGCACCAGGTTCAGCTTGAGCCCCAGGTCCTTGGCCATCAGGCGAGCGACGTCGGCATCGTAGCCATCGGGCTGGTTGCTGGCGTTGGTCGTGCCGTAGGGCGGGAAGTCGACCAGCAGGCCCACCGTGAGCTCGCCCTTTTTCTTGAGTTCGTCAACCGTTTGCGCGGCAGCGAAAGGGGCGGTTGCGGTGAGCAGCGCGCCCAAACCGAGGGCGACGACGGTGCCGACAAATGTGCGGCGTTGGAGGGACGAGGTCATTGTTGATAAATCTCCATGGATGAGGGGACGTTCGAGGGATGCGGGAAGCGCGGGTGTCTTCCGTTCTAGCGCGAGAGCGCCGCCGCCTGGCGGCGCTCCATCCGCGCGGCCAGCAGCGACAGCGGCCAGCACAGCACGAAATAGATCGCCGCCACGACGCTGAACACGATGAGCGGCTGGAAAGTTGCGTTGTTGATGATCTGGCCGGCGCGGGTGACTTCGGCAAAGCCGATGATGGCCGCCAGCGACGTGCCCTTGATCACCTGCACCATGTAGCCGACCGTCGGCGGCAAGGCAATCTTGAAGGCCTGCGGAAGGACGACGTCGCGCATGCTCGAGACATAGTGCAGACCCAGCGCTTCGGCCGCCTCCCACTGGCCACGAGGAATGGCCTGGATGCAGCCGCGCCAGATCTCGCCCAGGAAGGCGCTGGTGTTGAGGATGAGGGCCGCACCGGCGGCGAGCCAGGGATTGATGTCGATGCCCAGCACCGGCGCGCCAAAGAAGATCAGGAATAGTTGCAGCAGCAGTGGCGTGCCCTGGAAAATCTGCACGAATCCAGCAGACAGGGTTTGCAGCACGCGGTTGTCGGACGTGCGCGCCAGTGCCACGAGCAACCCGCCGATGGCGCCGCCGATGAACGCGATCAGCGACAGCGCAATGGTCCATTTCGCCGCTTCGACGATGAACAGGAATTCCGGAAAACCGAATGTGCGCATCAGGCCCTGCTCCTACCGGCGGTCCGGGTAATTGAGCGCCCATTGGTAGATCAGGCGGAACAGTGCGGAAAACGCCATCGCCAGTCCCAGGTAGATCACGGCCACCACGATGTAGATCTCGAAGCTGCGAAAGGTCTGCGATTGCAGATTGGACGCGACCGACGTCAAGTCATCGGCGGAGATCGCGGAAACCACGGCGGAGCTCAGCATCAGCAGGATGAACTGACTGGTCAGAGCCGGGTAAATGGCTTTGAGCGCAGGCTTGAGAATCACGAACCGGAATATCTGGTGGCGCTTCAGATTCAGTGCCAGCCCGGCCTCGATCTGTCCCTTGGGAATCGATTCAATGCCGGCTCGAATGATTTCGGTCGCGTATGCGCCCAGGTTCACCACCATCGCCGTCAGGGCCGCGGTGTGCGCCGACCAGCGCAGGCCCAGGGCGGGCAGTGCGAAAAAGAAGAAGAACAGCTGGACCAGGAACGGTGTGTTGCGGATCACCTCGATATAGGCATTGACCACCCAGCGCAGCGGCGCCGGTCCCGCTGTTTTGGCCCATGCGCAGCCGATGGCCACCACCAAGCCAAGCAGCATGGCTGTAACCGACAACTGGATCGTGGTCCACGTGCCTTGCAGCAGGAGCGGCCAGGCTGCAAACACATCGGCGAATTGAAACTTGTAATTCACTGCTCTGTGGACCTAACCTCGACGCGAAAAATAGGATGCGATTCCGAGGCCGGTTTGTGTATTTTATGAAACCGGTTTCAGTGTCGAATCAGTATTTACCCTAACATGGGGCCTGGGCCCGCTTGCGCGATGAACCGCGCTCGATCAGTCGTCCGGACAGCAGGATTTGCCGCGGCGGCAGCACCAGCCCATTCAGCCGCTCGAGCAGGCACGAGGCAGCCAGCCGGCCCAGATCGTCGGTGGGTTGTGCGATCGTGCTAAGCCCCGGCCCGATCAAGGGCGCCCACTCGGTTTCATCGAAACCAACCAATCCCAGGTCAATACCAAACCGCCAGCCCAGGCGTGCCGCAGCGCCGGCGACCCGCAAGCTGATGACGGCATTGCTGGACAGAACCGCAGGCGCCGCGGCACCGGCGCGTTTGCGCATGGCGCTTAGCGCCTCGTCCAGCCCCTGGATGTCCTCCGCGGTGCTTTCGAAAGTGCGGCCGGCTACCTTGCCTGCAGAGTCGGCGACGAAACTGCGAAAGGCCGCCTCACGCTCGGTACGAGAACTGACGCCGGCCATGGGTTCGGTGACAAAAAGCAGTTCGCGATAGCCAGCCGCCACCAGGTGGGCGGCCGCCAGCTGCACCGCTCCTGCGTTGTCGATCGAGACGAAGTCCGCCTGCATGCCGCTGTGGCGCCGGTCCACCAGTACGACCGGCTTGCCATGGCGAACGGCTTGGGCTACAGCACCTTCGTCGCGCCCCAGCGTGTTCAGAATCAGGCCCTCGACCTGGTACGACGCCAGCGCCTCGATCGCCTTGCGTTCGCGGCCGCTTTCATTGCCGAGATTGAACAGCATGAGCAGGTAGCCGGCGTCCTGGCAGGCCCTTTCGGCGCCTCGCAACACAGCCACCGAGAACGGGTTGGCGACATCCGCCACGACCAGCCCGATCAGTCGCGAGCGGCCCCGCTTGAGCCCTTGGGCCATGGGACTGGGCGTGTACCCCAGGGCCGCAATGGCTCGCTCGACGCGGATCGCGATTTCCGGGGTGAGCAGTTCTTCGCGACGGTTCAGGAAGCGCGAAACGGTTGCTTTCGACACGCCGGCCCGCAACGCCACGTCGGAAATCGTGACCCGACTCGGAAAGTGACTGCCAGGGGCAGTTCGATAATTCATATGCGCATTACTGAAACCAGTTTCAGAGAATAGTAACCGGCCGCGATGAAACCCGCAACACCGATGGGCGAGACGCGTGAACGAACGGCGGCGGCACTTGGTTCGCCGCCCGCATTCCGAGGCGACATTAGCTGCAGCGACTCGACCATGAGCGCTTCGAATCACGGCACCGCGGCTGCTGCGCTGCTTGAGTGGAACTTTGGCGCCGGCGTGGCCATCGAAAAAACAAGTAGCCTTGTTTGGGCTGCGACAGCATGAGTGGAGGTAGCCATGGCAACAAGCGACAACGTTGCGGCCTATTCCCTGTCGGCTGACGAGCAGCGCAAGCAGTTGCGGCGCGCGGTCATTGCGAGCACCGTCGGCACGACGATCGAGTGGTACGACTTCTTCCTTTACAGCATCGTCACCGGACTCGTCTTCGCGAAGCTGTTCTTTCCGAAGTCCGATCCCCTGGTTGGCACGCTGGAGGCATTTGCCGTTTATGCGGTCGGCTTCGTGGCTCGACCGATAGGCGCGGCCATATTCGGTCACTACGGGGACCGTATCGGTCGCAAGTCGACATTGATCGCGACACTGCTGCTGATGGGTTTGGCCACATTTGCGGTCGCGTTCGTCCCCACCTACGAATACATCGGCATCTGGGGTGCCGTTCTGCTGACCGTGCTGCGCTTCATCCAGGGCCTGGGGGTCGGCGGCGAATGGGGCGGCTCAGTACTCATGTCCATGGAATGGACCAAAACGAACGCCCACCGCGGCTATGTCGCGTCATGGCCGCAGTTTGGTGTGCCTGCCGGGCTCTTCCTTGCCAACCTGGCCGTACTGGGCTTCAGCGCACTCTCGGCCGATCAGTTTCTCACCTGGGGATGGCGCGTGCCTTTCGCGCTGAGCATCGTGCTCGTTGCGATCGGCCTCTATATCCGTTTGCGCATTCTGGAGACCCCGACATTTGCGCGGCTCGTTGCCGAAAAGAGGATCGAGCGAATGCCCGCGCTCGAGGTCATCAAGCGGCAACCGGTGCAGATCATTTTGTCGGCGCTCGCACGGATGGCTGAACAGGCGCCTTTCTATATCTTCACCGCGTTCATTTTTACCTACGGCACAACGACCCTTCACACCTCGCGCGATTTCCTGCTGATTTCGGTCCTGGCAGCTTCGGTTCTTTCGTTCTTCACGATACCGTTCGCCGGGCACATGTCGGACCGCATTGGCCGCAAGCGGATGTATCTGATCGGCGTCCTGGTCATGGGCATTTTCGGCTTCTTCTACTTCGGCATGCTCGACATGGCCACGCCGGCCTGGATCTTCGTCGCCATCTTCCTGTCGCTGGTTCCGCACGACTTGATGTACGGTCCGCAAGCAGCGCTGATCGCGGAATCGTTCACCGGCCGACTTCGCTATAGCGGAGCGTCGATTGGTTATCAACTGGCTTCCGTCATCGCCGGTGGTCCGGCCCCTCTGATCGCCACGGCATTGTTCGCCCATTACCACTCCGGCTATGCGATCGCCGGCTACATCCTTGCGTGCTCGATCGTCAGCGCCGTTGCTGCGGCGATGCTCAACGATTACACGAACAAGGACATATCCGGCGAATACGATCAGGGGTTTGTGAAAGCATAGAAACTGCTACATTGCCGAGCCTTCGATTCAGCCCTGAGCCGTTTGCGAATGTGCGATGGCCGGCGTGGCCTCGTCGAATTCCGCTGCGATCCCGGCCTGCAGCAGCCCAAGCGCGGTGGCCGGATCGTCGGCGAACCGGAACAACGCGAGATCGGCGCGCTCGATCATGCCGTGCCGCACGAGCGCCTCGAAATTGATGACTTCGTTCCAGTAGCTCGAGCCATAGAGCACGACCGGAATGCGCCGCTCGAGCTTGCCGGTCTGCATCAGCGTCAGGATTTCGGTCAACTCGTCGAGCGTGCCAAAGCCTCCCGGGAACACCACCAGCGCGCGCGCCAGATGTGCGAACCAGAGTTTGCGCATGAAGAAGTAATGGAACTCGAACATCAGCTCGTGCGTGATGTACGGGTTGGGCCGCTGCTCGTGTGGCAACCCGATGTTCAGGCCGATGGTGCGGCCACCGGCCTCGGAGGCTCCACGGTTGGCGGCTTCCATGATGCCCCCGCCGCCGCCGGTGCAAACGACATACCGGTGCGCGTGCGAAGCAAGGTTCTTGGACCAGGTCGTGACCAGCCGCGCCAGTTCGCGCGCCGCTTCGTAGTAGTGGCCGAGTGGACCGTCGGGCGCCAGCCGCGCGGAGCCGAAGAAGACGATCGTGTCGCAGATGTGCGCGCGCTCGAAAGCGTGCAATGGTTCGAGGTACTCGGCCAGGATGCGCAGCGGACGTGCATCGTCGCTGTCGAGGAATTCCTCGTTCTTGTAGGCGAGTGGGGTGCGCGCAGGAGCGTTCGAATTCATGATTTCTGCGGCACCGCTGCGAAATCGATGAAGCCGCGCGCGACGTCGGTGTGGACAAGCTGCACGCGTACGCGCTCACCGACGTCAAGGCCCTCGAAGCCGCGCACGACCCGGCCTTCGGCACTTGGCCCCGATATGCGCACCCATGTACCTTTGTCCGACGCGCCGGTCACGATGCCATCGAACCGCGCACCGATGTGGGGGGCAAGCAGCAGCGCCGCGGCCGATTTGCGGACCTGGCGTTCCACCTTCTCCGCGTTGTCCTCCTGGTCGGTGCAGTGGCGCGCCAGCGTCGTGAGCTCGTCGCCGCTGTACGGCGGCGATTGTCCGGTAAGCGCTGCTTTCAACAGCCGTTGCGCGATGAGGTCCGGAAAGCGGCGGTTCGGCGCCGTGGAATGGGTGTAGTCCCGGACGGCCAGTCCGAAGTGCCCCTCGGGCAGTTGGCCGGGCAGTTGAAGCGCGTACTCGCCAGAGCCCAGCAGCTTGACCACCGCGAGCGATAGGTCCGGAAAGCGCACGGGGTCGGCTTCGCGGCGTTTCATCAGGAAGGCATCCAGCGCCGCAGCATCCGGCGCCAGGGGCAGCCGCTCTCCTGATTCGGCCGCCAGCGCGACGATCCGGTCCCAGCGCTTGGGAGTCTTCAGGACCCGCCGCAACGATGGGAAGCCCTTTTTCTCGAGGTACTTCGCGGTGACGCCATTGGCGGCAATCATGAAGTCCTCGATCAGTTCTTTGGCCCGGTTCTTTTCGTCCGGCAGCAGATCGGCCAGCGCGTCGTCCTGAAACACGGCGCGCACTTCCAGCGTTTCCAGCCGCAGGGCGCCATGGGAGTGGCGCACGCGTTTCAGCGCCTGTGCGGTGCTGTCCTGGATGCGCAATTGCTCTTCCAGGCCGGGCACAGCAGCCAGCTTGGCGGGCGCGGGCGCCGTGCCTTCGAGCCATGCGGCAACCGCGTTGTAGGCAAGCTTGGCACGATTGAGGACCACCGCCCGGTAGATGTCCGTCGCGGTGACCGTGCCGTCGGCGCCAACCAGCATTTCGATCACGATCGAAAGCCGTTCCTGGCCTTCGCCCAACGAGGTGAGGTCGGTCGACAGTTTCTCCGGCAGCATCGGAAAGATCTCGGCGGCCGTATAGACCGATGTCGTGTTGGTCCATGCGTGGCCGTCGATCGCGCCGTCTTTCTTGACCAGCGCGTCGACGTCAGCGATGGCGACCAGGATTTTCACCGCACCGCCCGCCAAGGGCTCGGCAACCGAAAGTTGATCCAGATCGCGGGAATCGTCGTTGTCGATCGACGCCCAGAGCAGGCCGCGCAAGTCCCGGATCGCCGGGTCCGACGGCGTGGCCGCTTGCGTGATCCGGTTGGTCTCGGCGACCACGGCCGCCGAAAACTCGGGAAGCAACCCGCGCTGGAGCATTGCCGCGTGCGCGATGCTCTGAAGTTGAGCCTTGCCGGTCGGATGAGTTGCCGTCATGGATGAGCCTTTGCGGGGTTTGCCCAGTGCCGATGCTAACCTTGATGCCATTGACCAGCGGCACGCTCCCTCGTCACACGGGCGGTGCCTTCGTTGATCCAAATACAACACGCGGCGACTTCGTCCTTGTACAGCCAAGAAGCCCCAGAGCAGAATGGCTGCCGGAGGGGCGTGGAAACAAATGAATTACAGACTTGGGGTGCGAGCCACATTGGTCCTGCTCGTGCTCGTCTTCGTGATCCCGATTCTTGGTCTGGTAGTCCAGACGTCGATTTCCGAGCAGCAAAGCGCGCTTGAGAAAGCCAGGATCCTGCTTCGGCTGCAAGCCCAGCTCAGGGCGGACAACCAGGAGCGGCTGTTCGAGGGCGTGCGCCACATGCTCAAAGTCATCTCGAGTAGCCGCCGACTGCTCAATCCGGTGGCGGAAGAGTGCAGCGAGTATTTCCGGGAGCTCAAGTCATTCTTTCCCCGCTATGCCAACCTGTCGTTTGCCGACGCGCAAGGAAACATGGTGTGCCGGTCGACGTCGGCCGAGGGGCCGATTTACATAGGAGACCGGGAGCATTTCAAGGACGCAATACGCACCCGCAACTTCACCGTCAGCGGATACCTGGTCAGCCGGGTAACAGGCAAGCCATCGATCGTATTGAACCTGCCGGTCTACCGCGGGGGCGGCGAACTTCACGGCGTGCTCTACGCTGTTCGCGAGCTCGAATTCATTCAAGCGCAACTGGGCGCGCTCGCAGCTCCGCCTGGAACGACAGAACTGATCACCGATGCCGAGGGCATCGTGCTGGTGTCAGTCGGCGAGCAGCCGCAGCGCGCGGGTGAACGCGTGTCCTCCTCGTTTCTTTCGAAAGCCGTTCTCGCGGGTCGCCCGGCGCTGGACCAGGCCGTGGACGAGAACGGGCGGGAGTGGCTCTATGCCATCCAGCCGGTTCACGCAGAGGGTGCGGGGTCCCTGGTCGTGGCATCGGTTGTGGCGCGCGACAGCATCCTGGGCCCGGCCATCCAGCGGCTCCAGAAGGAGCTCGCCATCCTCCTTGGGATCACGTTGGCGGCCACACTCATCGCGTGGAAATTGGGCGATCTCGTGCTGGCAGCACCGATCCAGCGAATTCTTGCCAAAGTCAAGGCACTGGAGCGCGGGGGAACGGCGACGGAGCAGCTCGCGCTCAACACTGGACCTCAGGTGCACGAGCTGCGTCAGATAGACCGCGGCATCGATGATCTGGCCGAGGCGCTGGAAACCCGGTCGTTGCAGCGCGATAGGGCCATGGCCGAGATCAGCGAGCAGAAGCTGGCCATGGAAGCGAGCGAACGCCGTTACCGGGCCCAATTCGAGTCGAGTCCGCAGCCAATGTGGGTGTTCGACACGGAGACACTCGCCTTTCTCGTGGTGAATGACGCGGCCGTCATGCACTACGGCTACTCGCGCGGGGAGTTCTTCCGGATGACATTGGCGGACGTCCGTCCGCCTGAGGACATTCCGCTGTTGATGGAAACCCTCCGCGTACACAAGGCAGACGCCTTGCACGAAATCCTCAGAAGGCATCGGCGCAAGAACGGCGAGATCATCGACGTGGAAATTTCCAGTCATGCGCTCAACTGGGATGGTCGTGCGGCGCGGATGATGATTGTCTATGACGTCACCAGTCGCGAGCTGGCCAAGGCGGCCTGGAAAGGACTGCACGATACCCTGGAGCGGAAGGTCGCGCAGCGCACTCGGGAGCTGGAGATTGCCAACGAGGAACTCGAGGCATTCTCCTATTCGGTATCGCATGATCTGCGTGCGCCGGTTCAAGTCATCGACGGTTTTTGCGGCGCGCTGGCGGAAAAATACAGGGATGACCTGCCGGCTCAGGCCAAGCACTATCTGGACCGTGTTCGCGCCGGCGCGCGACAAATGAATGGGCTGATCGAGGATCTGCTTTCCCTGGCCAGGACCGGTCGCGTATCGCTGGAACTTCAGCTGGTCGACCTGGCCCCCACAGTTCGCAACGCCGTCGCCAGGTTGCGCCAGCGCTTTCCCGATCGCGTCGTGAATGTGGAAATCGAAGAGTCCTTGCCCGCCGCCTGCGATCCGCGATTGATAGCGGTGCTTCTCGACAACCTCATCGGAAACGCCTGGAAGTTCACCGCCCGCACAGCGCACCCGACGATTCGCGTAGGCGTTCGCGCGGACACGCCGAACGGGCCGGCTTATTTCGTTTCAGACGATGGCGCGGGCTTTGACATGGCTTTTGCCGACAAGCTCTTCAAGCCGTTTCAGCGCCTGCACTCAGCGGCGGAATTCGAGGGCACCGGCATCGGTTTGGCCATCGTCTACCGCATCGTTCGCCGGCATGGTGGCCGGGTCTGGGCCGAGGCAGAGGTTGACAAGGGCGCCAGCTTTTTCTTTTCCTTGCCGCAGGCAGCGGCGTGAAGATCGACTGAAGGCTCACGCCACCAGCCACCCCGCGAATCGCGTCCAGGCTTCCGTGCCGGCGACAAGCAGGCGCAGCGGCAGCATCGCGACGATCAGCACGCCACCCCAGGCGAAGGCGGGATGCAGCCTGCGGCTTCTTGCGGTGTCGATGGCGATGCAGGCGAACACGACCAGCAATGCCAGACCGAAGAAGACCGGCGGGCCGCCGTTCTGGATGAAGTCCAGCGGGATGCGGCCGACGGCAGGCGTCAGCATGCCTACCGTAGCGAGCAGCATCAGCCGCTTGTGAATGTCGGGCCGGCGCCGTTGCCACAGCGCGACCGCCACGAGCAGCGCGAACACCGGCATGTCGAACAGCGGAATGGCCATGAACATCAGCGGCGGCACGCCCGGTGCGGGGCTTGCTCCGCGACGGCCGGCATCGATCGCGGCAGCTACACCCACGCACACGACCAGTACCGCCACGACCAGGCCGGCCACGCCCAGGCGCCGATGCAGGCCCGTGCGGCCCGCGCTCACCAGCCAGACCTGCGCGCCGAACACCACGAACCACGCCGTCATGACGATCCCGTGCACGATCAGCAACAGCGACAGAGGGGGCGCGCCGGAGATGCTCCTGAGGTAGAAGGTTCGGGCGAACCCAGCAAAAATGATCAACGCGGCGGACAGCGCAACCCATGCATAGAAGCGGCCGCCTCTTCGTGGGTTGCGCGAAGAGGCATAGTCAACCCGTTCACGGCGCAAAATCCCGCCGGCGTTCATCTGGGTGCCTCGTTTCTCGGTTCAGTTTCCGTCGTGAGTCGATTTTAGGAACGGGCGCCGTCGTCAGAATGCTATAGATCAATAAGTTGTCATGTCATCCGCCGTCCTTCTGGTTCTTATGACGTTGCCGGCGGCCGCACTAGCGGCCCAAGCCGGCGTCCAGCCCGGCGTTTACCGGTGCTGGTCCTTCAACATTTCCGGCGGCGCCGGCAGTTGCAGGATGTCTTCGCCGATCACGATCCACGCGGACGGCACTTATGACGAGTCCTCCACCCACGGCACCTGGCGGGCGAGGGGCAACCGGATCACCTTGTCCGAATTGAAAATGCGCGGGCCTGGCGTCGTTGCCGGCAACAAGATCGTCTTTGAATACGACTTCCGCGGCATGCACCACACGGTGACTTACCTCTGCCAGGAATGCGGCGGCGGCGGTGGCACGAATCGCTGAGCAATTTCCTATTGCACTCTGTTGCCATCAGCCGGCCGGCGGTTGTCCATGATAGGGATTCAAGTACGCATGCGTATTTGCGGTTCAACATTTGTCATGGGGGAACAGAAAATGCCAATGTCAGGAAGACTCGTCACCGTCGCTGCGCTTGCGGTGGGTGGATACCTCTTGTCCAAGCAGATGACGAAGTCGCGCGAATCGGGCTCAACGGCTTCAGTCGAGGAATCGATCGTGGTCAATGTGCCCGTCAGCACGGCCTACAACCAGTGGACTCAGTTCGAGGAATTCCCGAAGTTCATGGACAGTGTGCAGGACGTGAAGCAACTCGACAACACGCATCTGCACTGGACAGCCAGCTTCGCCGGCAAGACCAGGGAATGGGACGCCGAGATCACCGAGCAGGTTCCCGATCAGCGAATCGCCTGGCGCAGCACCGGCGGCATGAGTAATTCGGGCGTCGTCACGTTCCATAAAGTTTCCGATTCCAAGAGCCGCGTCGTGTTGCACATGGATTTCGAAATGGAGTCGGCCGGCGAGAAGATCGGCAATGCGATTGGCGGTGTGAGACTCATCGCCAAAGCCAATCTGAAACGTTTCAAGGCCCTGATCGAAGGACGCGGCGTGGAAACCGGCGCCTGGCGCGGAACGGTTACGCACTGACGCGTCGGTTCAGGCGGGAGCGAATGTTTCGTTGACGGAACCCTCGCTCCCGCGCAACTTTGAGGCACATCAAACATCCGACGGATGATTGATCATTCCGGCAGGACAGTCCATCCCGCGGATGGCCCTCGTCGTGCGGCAATTGCGCCAATAGAATCTGGCCTCCATTGAGAGGTTCACATGAGCACAAAAGCAATCGTTGCCAGCAAAACGCCGTTCGCCACCGACGTGGAGGCCGGAAAGGATTACTACTGGTGCAGCTGCGGCCGCAGCGCGGCGCAGCCGTTCTGCGATGGCCAACATCAGGGCACGACCTTCGCGCCCATCAAGTACACGGCCGAGGAGAGCAAGACCGTCTACTTCTGCGGCTGCAAGCAAAGCGCTGCAGGCCAGATGTGCGATGGCGCGCATCAGCGCATCTGAATGGCATCGAGCTCGAGGTTGTCGATCAACCGCGTCGCGCCGATCCTGGCTGCCGCCAATACCACCAGCGGGTCGTCATTGGCTGGCGCCCCGAGGTCGGCCCGCCGGCGAATCGCCACGTAGTCGGGCTGCCACCCTCGCGCGGCCAGGGACTGCATTGCAGCTTCTTCCAGGGCCGACCAGTCGCGCCGCCCGCGCCGCACCTCGACGCCGACGCCGTTCAACTCGCGCGACAATGAAACCGCCTCGAGCCGCTGCGCCGCGTCGAGATAGCCATTGCGCGACGAAAGCGCCAGGCCGTCTTGGGCGCGCATCGTTTCACCGGCGACAACGTCGATTGGCAGCGCCAGCTGCTGCACCATCCGGCGAATCACCATCAATTGCTGATAGTCCTTCTTGCCGAAGACCGCCACCCGCGGCTGCACGCAGTTGAACAGCTTGAGCACCACCGTGCACACGCCGGTAAAGAAGCCCGGACGGAAGTGTCCTTCGAGGATGTTGGCCAGCGCAGCCGGCGGCTCCACTTTGAAGACCTGGGGCTCGGGATAGAGCTGGGCCTCATCGGGCGCAAAGACCAGGTTGCAACCCGCGGCGCGCAGCAGATCGCAGTCGCGCTCGAAGGTACGCGGGTAGGTATCGAAATCCTCGTGCGGCGCAAACTGCAGGCGGTTGACGAAGATGCTTGCCACGACGGGGCCGCCGGCACCCTCCTTGGCGCGCTCGATCAGCGAGAGGTGGCCGGCGTGCAGGTTGCCCATGGTAGGTACGAAGGCGGTGCCGGTGGCCCCCGCCAGGGCTTGCCGCAACTCGGCGATGGTGTGAACGATGCGCATGTTGGAAAAGTGATGTGGTTTTAGTAGGTGTGAATCGATTCGACCGGGAAGCTGCCGTCTTTGACAGCCTTTACATACTGGCGCAGCGCCGCGTCGACGCCGCCGCCTTCGCTCATGAAGTTGCGCACGAAGCGCGGGAGCTTGCCTTGTGTGAGGCCCAGCATGTCGTGCAAGACCAGCACCTGGCCGCTGCAAACTGCTCCAGCGCCGATGCCGATCACCGGAATCGGCAGGGCGGCCGTGAGTTCGCCGGCGAGGGCTGTCGGAATCAGCTCCACCACCAGCATCGAAGCGCCTGCCTCGGCCAGCTCACGCGCCTGGCACAGGAGCGTATGCGCGCCCTGCTCATCGCGCCCCTGCACGCGGTAACCACCCAGCGCATGAACCGATTGCGGTGTCAAGCCCAGATGCGCACACACCGGAATGCCGCGTTCGACCAGAAAGTGCACGGTCTCGGCCGTCCAGCCACCGCCTTCTAGCTTGACCATGTGCGCCCCGCTTTGCATCAGGCGCGCCGCGCTGCGCAACGCCTGCCCGGTGGACTCGTGATAGCTGCCGAAGGGCAGGTCGCCGATGATCCACGCATGCCGATTGCCATGCGCGACGCACTGCGTGTGATACGCCATCTCGTCCAGCGAGACGGGCATGGTGCTGTCGTGGCCCTGAACGACCATGCCGAGCGAATCGCCGACCAGCATCACGTCGACGCCCGCGTCATCGAGCAGTCTCGCGAAGCTGGCGTCATAACAGGTCAGCATTGCGATCTTCTCGCCGACCGCGTGCATCGCGCGCAGACGGTGCAGGGTCATCGGCTTGCGCTCAGCACTCATGGCGCGGCCTTCTGCACGGCCACCTTGTGTTTGAGCTCGGTGGCCCGGTTGCCGGCGTCCACGAAGACCAGGCGCGGCAGGTGGGGTTCGGGATGCGAGTCGGACACCATGCCGAAGGCGGCGATGATGACCAGATCGCCAACCGAGGCACGCCGGGCCGCTGAGCCATTCAGCGAGATGATGCCGCTGCCGCGTTCGGCGCGGATGGCATAGGTGACGAATCGCTCACCGTTGTTGATGTTCCAGATGTGGACCTGTTCGTTCTCGCGGATGTCGGACGCGTCCAGTAGGTCTTCATCGATGGCGCACGAACCCTCATAGTGCAGCTCGCAATGAGTGACCGTCGCGCGGTGGATCTTGGATTTGAGGAGATGACGAAACATTGAAGCACTCGACTAGATTTGGGACGCCGCGACGCGGCATGGCTCGGTTGCCGGATGGAGGGGACGGTATCGGCGGCGGCGACATCCGGGTGACGGGTGCCAAGCCTCGGGGCCACGACACGGAGAGGCGTCTGGTCGCGCCGACCCGTCTCGTGCTGGGATTTGGTCAATTATATTGCGTCGCAGCATGCGTGCTGCGTCGGGAATCCGTCCAATGTGCTCGATCTGCCGATCGATCCCTTGCAGCGACCCTCGCGCAAGCGGGTGATTTGCTCTGCGCTTACGCGTCATCACCACACAGCATGATTGACATCACAACTCTAAATTGGACGGATATAAGTGAAAAACCTAGCATCTGACCATTGCACTGAGCCACATGGTCTCGGGCGTTATCGGACAAGGAAGGAATCATGGCCAGCATTGCCAACACGGCGAATCCGAGTCTGCAGTACCTGATGGTACGTGCAGAGCTCGCACAGCAGAGCTTCGAGCAGGTTGAATTCACCATCGAGCTGCTTACCCGCCTCGTCAAATCGATCGTCGCTGCGGTCAGGCCCGCATTCAAGCGCTGGGCAGCGGCCCATCGGCAGGCCGTTCAGGACCGCATGTTCTGCGAACTGGCGTTGACCGACCACCGGCTGATGGCCGATCTCTATGCCATCAAAGACTACGCGGAGTCGCGTGGGGATGGCCTTCGCGGTGGATGATGCGGCTGCGCCGGATCTTTGACTGCAGCTGCAGGACGCCGTACAAGAGCGCTTCCGGGGCCAAGCTGGTGGTTCGCCCCATGCCCCATCGAATGGGGTCATGACCAAACCTGCTACTTCATGAGTTGCGAGCGTGGCAGGCGCACTGCAAACACAATTTCCGTCTCCTCGGATCGCGCTCCGATCTCTCCGCCATGGGCCTTCGCAATTTCGCGCGCGATGTGCAGTCCGAGCCCGAGGCTGCCCTCCGACGTGTATCTGTTTTCAGGCTGTGAACCGCGATTGCGCGGCTCGAAGAGCTGCTCCAAAGTCGATTGCTCCATGGCGGGCCCGGTGTTCCTGACCTCGAAGCGAACGACGGCCTCCTCCCCGCTGATCATCACCCGGACCGGGGCGTCTTGCTCTCCGTACTTGAGCGCGTTCACAACCAGATTGCCCAGCAGCCGCTGAAGGCACAGTCCATCCCAGAAACCCTGAGCGTCGCCCACCACCTCCAGTTCCAGCTGGCGGTCCGGATACGCCGCGCGCAATTGTTCCAACTCATCACCAAACAGAGCGGCCAGGTCCACATTGGTCGGGGCGATATCGATACCCATGCCCAGCTTGGTTCGGTTGAACTCAACCAAGTCGTCCAGAAGCGCCTTCATGCGTGCACTGCAATTGCTCAGCCGGGATGCCGCTTCCGATACCTTCGCCCCTGCGTTCAGCAACTCCAGATACGAAGCGGTCATCTGGATGGCCTGGAGCGGCGTGCGCATGTCGTGGCCAAGCATTCCAAGAAACAACTCGCGCGCCCGATCGACTTCCGCGCTGAAAAAAGCAATGGATTCGGCAAGCGCCTGATCGATGGCCTCGTTGAAGCGGACGATGTCGTCTGCATGAAAGTCGCTGGGCTGACCAGCCTCCATCCACAGGCGAAGCACGCTGGCGCGCAGGGCGCGGTACTCGCTGGCCATCTGGTTGATCTGGAAGCCGCTTTGTGCCCGCAGGAAGCCATGTGTTTGTGCCGCTGTCTCCGGGGCTTCCATTATTTTGGGGGCACGCCCCATCGATTTGGCGGCTTGAGCGTCCTGGCTCTGGAAAGCCGACAAATCCTTTGCCACGGCTTCCAGAATTTGCCGCGCGTGATTGCGCAAAGCCAGCGGCGTCATGCTCGTTGCTGCCGGCACACGGGTCGCGGCGAACGCCTCCCATTGCGCCAGGATGGCCTGCATGTCGCGCAGGATGAAGTCAGCCAGCCGCATGTCTGCTCCTTCAGTGACGCTGAGACTTCCTCGCCCGAAGTTGCCGAATCAGTGTGGGCCTACCCCGCACTTTGCGCTGAAATCGAGTAACCGCGGGGGACCATAAATACCTAGGACGGCGTGAGATACGACTTTGGTGGCACGTCGGCCCATTGTTGAGGTCAAGCCCATCAGGGCGATGGCTGATGCTCAGCATGCGGCGCGATGCCCATGTTGTGCGCCTTTGAAGCCTAAGTGCGTCACCGCACAGAGCTGGAGGCTGCAAAAAAAGTATCGTGCGAACTTTGGAGCTCAAGCATATGAGCGGTTCGCAGTACCTGTTGCCAACTAAGGCTTCTAAGGGAAGTGCATGAAAAATGCGATTTTTGCGAAGTCCCTGTGGGGTGAGCGACTTGGCTCATGGGTAGTCGACGTCCCCGGATTGACCGTCAAGTGTTCCAGGGAAGCCGCTGCGATTCTGGGAGCCAAAGAGGCTGCGCCGCAGACCGTGCGGCGTTTTGTCGGACTCGTCCGTCCCGAGGGGTCGGACACCGTGAATAACGCCATCACAGAGTGCGCGCGGGAAGGCTCTCCCTTCGACGTTGAAGTGCGGATGGAGGCGAAGAACCCCGAGCCGCTTTGGGTGCGTGTAACGGGGGAAGCGACGCGAGATGACGAGGGGACAATCGATAGCATCCAGGGCACCCTTCATGACGTTTCAGGCAAGTACCTGGCGGCGAAGCAATTCCACGACCTGAGTGAACAGCTCAGCACAACGCTCGAAAGCCTGACCGACGCGTTCTTTACGGTGGACCTGAATTGGCGCTTCACGTACGTCAATCACAAGGCCGAAGGCCTGTTTCGCCATTCCCGGGAGGAACTTCTGGGAAAGGTCATGTGGGAGGTGTTTCCCGAATCCGTCGGCACTGTTTTTCAGAACAATTACGAATTGGCCCTGACCAGCATGACCCCGGCCAAATTCGAGGCGTTCTCAGACGTGCTGGGGCTGTGGCTCGAAGTGACGGCATACCCCTCGCTTGAAGGCTTGGCGGTCTATTTTCGCGACGTCAGCGAAAACAGGGACGTGCGTGAAGCCTTGGTCGAAAGTGAAGAGCGATATCGCTTGCTGTTCGAAAGCAGCGCCGATGCCATTTTTCAAGTGGTTCCGGACGGCGAAATCCTTCGAGCCAATCCGGCGGCTTGCCTGATGCTTCGCATGACGGAGCAAGAGATTTGCCACGCAGGACCGTCCAGACTGTTCGCACCCGAGGACAAACGGATGCAGGCAATGCTGGCCGCGCAAAATCGCTTGGGAAAGGCCAAGGGTGAGCTGACGGTTGTGCGCGGTGACGGCGCCAGGTTGGAGGTCGAAGCAACGGTTGCGCAATACAGCACCAAAGACGGAACCGTGCTTCTCAATTTCGTCCTGCGCGACATTACGGAACGCCTGCGGCACCAGCGGGAGATATTGCTGCTCAACTCCCAACTCAGTGAGCGCGTCAAGGAGCGTACGGCGCAACTCGAAAGTGCAAACTCCGAACTCAAGGCGTTTGCGCATGCTTTGGCCCATGATCTGCGCGCGCCAATTGCAACCATTCTCGGATTCGGTTCAATGCTCGGAGATGCCCTGGAGAAACTTGGCACTGAACGTGTCCGTCACTACCTGCAGCGCATCCATGCCGCCGCCCAGCAAATGGACGAATTCATCGACGCCCTCCTGTCAATCGCAAACGTAGCCCAGTCGAGCCTTGACGTGACCGAGGTGGACTTGAGTGCTGCCGCTCGCAGCGTGCTCGCCGACCTGCAGGAGCGTGAACCGCTGCGTCGGGTCGATTGTCATGTTCAGGAAGGGTTGCTTGTCCAGGGTGATGCTCGCCTGCTGCGCGTAGCCATTGAAAACCTGGTCGGCAACGCATGGAAGTTCACGGGCGGGCGTGAGGTGTCGGAAATTTCATTCACGGCGCAGGATGAAGCGGATGGGGAATTCGTCTATTGCGTCAAGGACAACGGGGCTGGCTTCGACATGGACTACGCGGACAAGCTTTTCCGGAACTTTCAGCGTCTGCATTCCCAGGCAGAGTTTCCCGGCACGGGCATTGGCCTGGCCAATGTCAGACGAATCGTCGGCCAACACGGCGGAAGGATCTGGGGCGAGTCACTGCAGAACGAAGGGGCGACATTCAAATTCACCTTGGGAGCCAGCCCAACGTCGAGAAGCGGGCACGAGACCATATTCCACTGACCTGGTTCCATAGGAAACGCAGGTTTTGGCCTAACCTCGCGGCACGGAAATGGAGCCTGATAAGGGATGCTCAGGCCCGATGTGC
The DNA here is from genome assembly GCA_035571715.1 of Ramlibacter sp. Classification (GTDB taxonomy): domain Bacteria; phylum Pseudomonadota; class Gammaproteobacteria; order Burkholderiales; family Burkholderiaceae_C; genus Ramlibacter. Next base: position 3,410 of record DATNCB010000864.1, on the reverse strand, counting down.
AGGAGCTGGAGAAAACGTTGAAACGCAAGCTTCATACCGGCAGCTTCTGCGCGTGTTGCTCGGTATCTTGTCTCAGGAGACCAAAGAGCCGTGGATTTGCGCAGGTCGGCTTGGTAATTGTCGCGATGTTGGCGGCGCTTGTTGTCGCAGTGCAGTCCTCGGTTTATGTTCAGCTCTTCGCCGCAGCTGCCGCCGGCGTGCTGGGAATGCTTGCCGTGCGCAAGAGGCATTCGCCTGAGGTCGAGGTTGACGAGCCATGGCTACCGGGCAGGACAGCATTCCGGGACGACGCAGGTTGCCTCGCAGTTGTAGGCGATGCGATGTTGCAGAAGGCTCGCAAGAAAAACCAGCCACTGAGCATCGTCGTTTTTGATTTCAGCGATTTGCCCGAGCTTCAGATCATCTACAAGGGGCAAATACCGCGGGACCTGGGGCGGACGATTGCAAATATGCTGCGGAATGTCGCGCCGGCCAAGGGGACGGTCGTGCGCACTGGACTCACCAGGTTCACGGTGTTGCTGCCAAATTTCGATACCCGGAAAACTCTCCGCGCGGTGTATGCGGCATTCGGCAAGGCGTGTTGCCTCGAGTTCGCATTGGGCGACAACGAAATACTTCTGATACCCGACTATCTTGTCAAGACGATTCGCTCGGGCACGGAGTCAGTTGAAGAAGTGTGCAAAGTGCTTGGCGGCGATATCCGCAGGGCGCAATTACACGCGAAACGCCGGCAGATTTACCTCAGGCGCGAGAGGGAATCTCACTCGCGGCCGCTGACGCTCTCGTCAACTGAGGATGCGCAGGTCAAGGGGACCAAAGATTCAAAGATCGCACCGGTGGCCACCACCCTGTCCGTGGCATTCTGATATGCGGCGAGGTCCGATTCGCATTTCAATCGCAGGCGGCGAAATTACCAAGTGGGTGATGGTGACGGCGTGAACCCGCCAAAATCCAAGCGGCTGGCTCGCCGCCAGTTCTCGTTGGGCTTGGAATGCAACTCAGCCGCCGTGGCCAACAACAGGCTATGCAGTCCCGCCAACGCAAATGGCTTGGGCAGAACGTGCCCAATGCCGTGTCGCTGGGCGTCGGCCAGCACCGTGTCCGTGGGATGGCCCGTCATCAGCACACAGCCGAAAGGGTGTGCGGCATCGATGGCGTCCAAGACCTGAAAGCCATTCATGTCCGGCAGGTGGTAGTCGAGCAGGATCAACGCAGGGCGAAACTCCCTGGCCGCAATCACGGCGGATTTGCCGGTTGGGGCAATACGTGCATTCCAACCGCAACGGTGCAGATGCGTCTGCAGGTTCTCTGCAAGAATCTCTTCGTCCTCGATGATGAGGACGTTCCTGGTTTGGGTCACAAAATGTTCCGTGTTGGTTCGTTACACCATACATCCGATATGAAATTTCAGCGTAGGCTAAACGTCGGCAGACGTATCCATTAGCAACCGTGTCGTTTCACCACGTTGCCTAGATAACCGATGTCACAAGTTGAGGTATCGACACTGGCTGTCTTGCGGTCATCCGCGGCTTGATCCACTTCAGCAGCATGTCCCACATTTCGTGCGGTTCAATTGGCTTGGCCAGCAAATCATTCATTCCGGCTTTCAGGCATTCTTGCCGCTCCCGCGTCATGACGTTGGCGGTCAGCGCAATGATGGGTAGGCTTCGATGCTGCTCCATGCGTCTGAGTGCCAACGTCGCAGCGATGCCGTCCATCACCGGCATCTGCATGTCCATCAGCACCAGGTCATAACTGGCGCGGGCGAGCCGATCCAGGGCGATTTGCCCGTTGTCGGCAACGTCGACGATGAAGCCGGCATCCCGCAGCAATTCGCCGGCCACGATCTGGTTGATGTCGTTGTCTTCCACCAGCAAGATGCGAGCGCCGCTGATGGCACCTACGTCCGCCACCGCCGGGCTCGCAACGAGTGCCGGCGGCGCCAGCGCGCGCAGGCCTAACCGGGCGGTGAACCAGAAGGTGCTGCCTACGCCCGCGCGGCTCGAGGCACCGATCTCCCCACCCATCAGCTCGGCCAGCTTTCCGGAGATTGCCAAGCCGAGGCCAGTGCCCCCGAACTTGCGCGTGATGGAGGAATCGGCCTGATGAAAACGCTGGAACAGGCGCCCCAACTGTTCCTCCGTGAGGCCTATGCCCGTGTCCTTCACGGCGAAATGCAGCAGCACCTCCTCGTCGGTGCGCGCCTCGACGCGGACGGAAACGATCACCTTGCCCGTTTCGGTGAACTTCACGGCGTTGCCGATGAGATTGAGCAGGACTTGTGCCAGGCGCCGCGAATCGCCGACCGGCTCTTTCGGCACATCCGCGGCGATGTCGAAGACCAGTTCCAATCCCTTGGCGCTGCTCTTTTCGATAAGCTGGCCGCTGATATCGCGCAGCAGGAGTTCAAGCGAGAAGGCGGTCTTCTCGACTGCGAGCTTGCTGGCCTCCGCCTTCGAGAAATCCAGGATGTCGTCGATGATCCCCATCAGGTGCTGGCTGGAGCTTTGGATTTTCGTGAGGTAGCCGTGTTGGCGCGCAGTGAGTTCGGTTTTGAGCGCCAGATGCGACAGGCCGATAACGGCGTTCATCGGCGTCCTGATTTCATGGCTCATGTTGGCAAGAAAATCGCTCTTGGCCTGATTGGCTACGTCGGCGATATCCTTGGCAAGGACAAGCTCGCGCGTTCGCTCCTGCACGGCCTGCTCCAGGCGGCTCATCTGCGAGGCGGCCTGCCGCGCCAACGCCCACTTGGCCGTCAGCATCCGGGCCAGTTGGCTGACTTCGATGATGTCGAAGGGCTTCTTGATGATCAGCAGGCGATCCTGCACGTCCAGCCGGGCCAGCACTTCCTCCCAGGGATGGTCGGAATAGGCCGTGCAGACCACGACCTGCATATGCGGGTCGATGCGCCAGAGCCGCTCGATCGTCTCTACGCCGTCCCAGCCTGGCGGCATCCGCATGTCCACGAACGCCATGGCATAGGGAAGGCCGCTACGCACGGCGGTTTCCACCATCGCTACTCCATCGCGCCCCTGGTAGGCCGAGTCCAGCTCGAAGCTGTCGCGGGGACGTTTCGTTGTCTGGTCGAACAGCGCTGCCTCGACTGCGTCCAACCCGGGCGCCGCCGGCGCGGCCGAAAGGATCTTGCGAAAGTCCTCATGGATCGAAGGCATGTCGTCGATCAGCAGAATGCGTTGGTTGGAAGGCGTGTTCATGGTGTCGTTCCTGTCACTTGTCGCTCGATGCGGTTCTCAGGGGTCCGGACTGTGTCGATGGGAAGTTCCAGCGTGAACGTCGCGCCGCGGCCGGGGCCGTCGCTGTGGGCGCTGAGGGTGCCGCCCATCTGCTTGGCCGCCAACGCGCAGCTGTGCAGGCCGAAGCCGTGGCCGCTCTTGCGGGTGGTGAAG